>CAIKYI010000078.1 GCA_903831545.1 uncultured Methylobacter sp.
CTCCCTGAAAAACTTCAGGATTAAAACGGAACGTTGTGCAACCCTTCAAGCCTTTGTCATAAGCATACTCATAAATAAACTTGAAATCTTCATAAGGATAATCGGTAGGCACGTTAGCGGTTTTAGAAATCGATGAATCTATCCATTTTTGCGCCGCCGCCTGAATATCGACATGCTGGGTCGGGGTTACATCATCTGCAGCGATAAAATAAGCGGGTAATTGTTCAGCCGGATTATCGGTGTAAGGCATGGCATTGGCGTTGACCATTTCACGATAAGCCAACAACTCAAAGGAAAATACATCGATCTTTTCTTTGGACTTTTTACCTGCACGAATGACATTACGCGAATAATGATGTGCAAAGCTAGGCTCAATGCCATTGCTGGCATTATTGGCCAATGATAATGAAATGGTACCGGTTGGCGCGATAGAGCTGTGATGAGTAAAGCGGGCACCGGTTTCAATGAGTTCCGCAAACAATTCTGGTTCTTCAAGACCAAGTTGCTGCATGTAGCGACTGTATTTAGTGTGCAATAGTTTTCCGGGCACCCGATCTCCAACCTTATGCCCATCAACAATCATTTCTGGACGTTTGTGAAGCATTTCACCCGTTACGGTAAACATCTGATCCATGATTGGCGCTGAACCTTTTTCTTTGGCAAGTGCCAGACCGGCTTTCCAGCCTTCCACCGCCAGCACCTTGGTCACTTCTTCGGTAAATTGTAGCGACTGTGCATCACCATAACGCATCCCCATCATGGTAACGGTAGACCCCAACCCCAGATACCCCATGCCATGACGACGTTTGCTGATAATTTCTTCGCGTTGTTGCGGCAATGGCAGTCCGTTAATTTCGACTACATTATCAAGCATACGGGTAAAAATTTTGATGGTTTTGCGGTAACTTTCCCAGTCAAAACTGGCTTGATCGGAGAACGGTTTATTAACAAAACGGGTCAGGTTGATAGAACCTAGAAGACAAGAACCATATGGTGGCAAGGGCTGTTCGCCACAGGGATTGGTTGCCCTGATCTTCTCGCAAAACCAGTTGTTGTTCATCTCGTTGACTTTGTCGATCAGGATAAACCCCGGTTCTGCATAATCATAAGTTGAGCTCATGATGATGTCCCACAACCGGCGTGCTGGCATGGTTTTACTTACTTTACAAGCAACCAAACCGTCACCATTAAGAATATAACCGTCAATGGCAGGTAAATCACGCCAGATGATTTGTTTGCTGTCCGTTAAATCCAGATTATCAAGTTTGACTTCTTTTTCGGTAACAGGAAATGATAACGACCAGGGCAAGTCATTTTTTACCGCCTCTACAAACTCGGTAGTAATCAACAACGAAAGATTAAACTGACGCAGCCTGCCATCTTCACGTTTGGCGCGGATAAACTCAACAACATCAGGATGCCCGACATCAAAAGTCGCCATTTGGGCGCCCCGCCTACCGCCCGCAGAAGACACGGTAAAACACATTTTGTCATAGATATCCATGAACGATAACGGGCCTGAAGTATAGGCACCTGCTCCGGAAACGTAGGCGTCTTTGGGGCGTAAGGTCGAAAACTCATAACCGATGCCGCAACCGGCTTTTAAGGTAAGCCCTGCCTCGTGAACTTTATGTAAAATATCGTCCATAGAATCTGCAATGGTTCCAGAGACGGTACAGTTAATTGTCGAGGTGGCCGGTTTATGTTCCAAAGCACCGGCATTGGAAGTTATACGCCCGGCTGGAATAGCACCCTGACGCAACACC
>CAIKYI010000079.1 GCA_903831545.1 uncultured Methylobacter sp.
TGAAGTAAATAATCTGCCTTTCGCTGGTCACTGCTATGGGTTTTATTGGTTCTGAATTTATTGCCGTTCAAGGCATTGAGCAGGCCAGTCTCTGTTAACAGGGCAAAGGCCTCGGTGTCCGGGATTTGGTTGGAAATGCCGTTTAACCAGGCGTTTAAAGCACTGTAGTGCAGCTCAAAACATTGCGTATAGCTGGACTTGAATTTGTCTTCGGCAAAACAAGTCCGCAATAAACTGACAGACGTTTGCAGCTGACTTTTGGCTAAATCTGCCGCAGCGTGTAATTCATTTAAAATATCATCAAGGTTCTGGGTCAGCGGCACAACATGAAGTTGTGAATGGGTAGTAAAACCATTGCCCGGGAACTGGGCAAGACTTGCAAGAAGTTCGTCTGGCGTTTTACAGGCTGCTGTTAATACGCCAACTTCCCATGCTGAGCGCTGATAAATTTGTTTGCGCCAAAAATCATCCGCGCAAGCTTGTTTAATCAGTTCCAGATCGCTGGTTAATTCCACATCGAATAATTGCCCGCTCTCAAGAGCATGCTCTTTCAATACCCTTTGACAAAAACCATGAATGGTAAAAATGCTCGCCTGATCAATATCCAGTAATGCCTTGGCTAAACGTTGCTGAATGACTGCCTGTTCTATTTCAAGGGTAGCTAACCATTCAGTAATTGTTTTATCGGTTTGTCGGGTAGGTAAATAATGTGCTTGTGGATTATCTGTAGCATGTCGAAGGGCAATTTCTACAGCGAACTTGGCTTCAGCCAATCTGACGCGGACTCTGTCTTTAAGTTCCTCTGTTGCGGCTTTAGTGAACGTTACGACTAATATTTGCTCAATCGCAATATCCTGTTCGACGACAAAACGTAACACCAGCATGGCTATTGCGTATGTTTTACCGGTGCCGGCACTGGCTTCAATCAGGTTGACCCCTTTAAGTAAGCTTGTGTGTACCGAATCGAAATTGGAAATGGTCATGTATAAACCTTGTGCAATTTATGAGCTTGATAGATTACAGCAAAAGTTATAAGGGGAAGAAACATTGTAGCGCCGTATACAGTATATGGCGGCGCAATTCGTAGCAATACTTGCCAAGTGCCGCCAACAAACAACGCTACGAGTAAACCTGACGAGGCAGCGGTTAAGCGCTTGGGTAGATGCCAATGCGTGCAGGAGGCGGATAAATGCCTCCCTCCAACAAGTTCAAAGTTCGCAAACAGTTTTATTGCAATACAAATTTGAGGCCGATTAACAAAAGGATGGAGGCTAAAATTGGACGCAAGAATCTCTCGGGAATCTTGGCGCTCAGATGACTACCCACCCAGATGCCCGGCAAAGAACCAATCAGCAGACTGCCCAGTAACACCAAATCCACATTACCCAAACTGAGATGGCCAAGTCCTGCAACGGCGGTAAGGGGAATGGCATGAGCCAAATCAGTACCTACAATTTTAAGCGTGGTCATTCGGGGATACAGAAAGAGTAGCGCAACCGTACCCAATGCACCTGCACCTACTGACGACAGGGTCACTAAAACCCCCAGCACTGCACCGATCAGAATTGTTGCCGGTATTTGCAGATGCTTAAAGCGGCCGGTATTTTCCGGTGTGCTATGCTCATCATCAATAGGGTTAAGCTTTGCAGATCGGCTTAATAGCACGCTACGAACGATCAGGGACACTGCTGTCAACAGCAATGCAATACCTAAGGTAAAAGTAATTGCGCCTGTGGTTTCTTTGCCGATGGAGCTTAAATATTTAAGTACATACAAGGTAGTCAAGGCAAAAGGAATACTGCCCAACGCCAGCCAGCCAACAATTTTCCAGTCTACCGAGCTATGCTTGTTGTGATGCACCCAGACGCCACCGGTTTTGGTAATGGCCGCAAACAAAAGGTCGGTGCCCACCGCGACGGCAGGTTTAAAGCCAAACAGGAACACCAGTAATGGCGTCATTAGCGAACCACCACCTACGCCGGTCACGCCAACTAATAGTCCTACTGCAAAACCGGAAAAAGTGTATGCCCAATTCATAAAAACTAGCCCTTGCAATGATGCGTGTAAAAAGACGCACATTATAACAGCTGTTGATTTGGCAACAGTTCTTATGACAAGAAAAAACGTCAGTAGTCGCTATTAAAATAGAAAATAAATGACTTAACTAGATGACTGAAAGACGAACTTTGCTTTTTATGGTGAAAGCCGGAAATTGGCAAGTATGCAGCGTTAAGGAAGAGGCTTGATTTGAGGGAGTTGACGACTATAAAGGGCGGGCTGCACGTCCCTGTGCAGGCTTGCTGGAACAATCGCCTTAGTTAACGATATGGTGTCCGCGGTTTCTCATGCAGTTGGAATAAGATCTTTTGTATTGTGCTTCCGATTCAAATCCCTGCTTGGCGCCCCCGCCTATGCCGCCAGCGGCAGCACCTATTGCTGCTCCGGTACCGGCGTTTCCTGCAATTGCACCCAAGGCCGCACCGCCGGCAGCACCGATTAAGCCGCCAACGCCAGCGCCTATGGCAGTTTCTTTTGCTGTGCCACCGGAAGCATGGCTGGCAAGATCTTTACACTCAGCCATATCCTGGTTAATTCTATAGGCATTAGGATCATTATAGGCATCAACAGTTGGCGTCCAGCCGCCCTGGCTGTAACATCCAGAGACGATGACACTGCTTATAAGAACGATGCCGGTTGTTAATTTGTTCATTTTGGATTACCTCGGGTAAAGTTGTTTTTTCTTTAAAATACTTCAGTTTTTATGAATAAAGAATGAATACCATAACACTCATCCTTAAATAATTAATTGTCAGTTTACAGATAGTTATAGCATAGATAATTCAAGCCCTTCATGCAATCAGCAATTTAAGTGCACTATAAAATCAATAGTTATAGCTGTCTTAAAACCTGGAGTGGCGATTTGTTAACCACATTTCTTACGCCCCAGCACCCGACAAGTCCCACGGTTAATGTGCCTGTTAGCGGCACAAAAAACCATAAATAAACATTAACGCGATACTCGATATGCATGATTTGCGTGTACAAAGCATAGAGTATTATTTCCGAGATGACGACCGCTAACACTCCCGAAATAAATCCGAGCAGACTAAATTCGATCAGGTGGGTTTTTCTTAAAAAAACACGATGGGCACCCAGCGTCCGCATCAAGGCACCCTCATGAATGCGATTATCCAGCGTTGCGTAAACGGCGGCAAACAGCACCATAAAGCCGGCCAGCAATGCAAAATAAAGAAGGTAATTAATCGCTTCAGTCAATTGGCTTAGTATGGTTTTAAACTGGTTTAAAATTAAATCGACTTCCAGACTAGTGGTGCTTGGATATTTTTTGACCAATTCATTTAAAAAGTTCTTTTGGTTCTCAGGCAAGTAAAAACTGGTGATAAAGGTGCTTGGAAAGGCATTTAGCGTTCCCGGCGAGAAGATCATATAAAAGTTTGGCTTCATGGTATCCCAGCGAAGATCGCGGATACTGGAAACAGTCGCTATAACCTGCTGACTGCCAATGGTAAAAGTCAGCGAGTCGCCCAGTTTTATTTTAAGACTGCTGGCCAGTTTCTGCTCGACAGAAACCAGCCCGCTTTGCTGGTCTTGCCACCAGTTTCCTTCAGTGATTTTATTGTCTTCGGGTAACGTTTGAGTCCAGGTCAGGCTTAATTCACGATGAGTGGCACTTTCGCCCTGAGTATCCTTGCTGACGATTTGCTGTACCGGTGTCGAATTGATGGCTACCAGGCGACCTCTTATGACTGGAAAAAACTGACTGCCATAAATTTTTTGTTGTTGCAGCTCTTGTTGGAAGTTTTTTTGCTGATCCGGAAAAATATTCAGGGCAAAGTGATTCGGCGCATTAACGGGTAACTGTTTTTGCCAGTCGTTAATTAAGTCGGTACGTACCGTAAAGCTAAGTACCATAGCCACCAGCGTGAGACTGAAAGCCAATATTTGGCTGACACTGCCGCGACTGTTTTTTAGCAACCCCTGCAAACCCAAGCGCCAGGTCAGGCCAAGATGTGGCAACAGTCGTTGACAGAAACGGAGTAAAACATAAACCAGAAAACCAAGTAACACCAAGGCAGATAAACCGACGCCGATAATAGTGACGGTCATTTTGAGATCAGCAGTGTAGCGCCAGACCAGGACGCCGATAATAGCGATGGCTAAACCGTAAATCAGCCACGCACTGCTGGGCAAGGGCTCCAGCTCACGACGCAAGACACGTAGCGGCGAAACTTTTTTAAGGCGCAATAATGGCGGTAACGCAAAACCCAACAAAACAGACATGCCGATAATAAACCCGAAAAAAATCGCCAAGAGACCGGGATTGGCGAGCTGCTGGGGTAACAGCGACTTTAAGAGATGAAACAGACCCAGTTGCGCAAACCAGCCCAACAAACAGCCGATGCCACTGGCAAGCAAGCCCAACACAATAAACTGGGTTCCATAAAGCCAGAGAATTTCATTTTGTTTGCAACCCAGGCAACGCAGAATCGCAGTAGCGTTAAAGTGCCGTTCTGTATAGCGCCGGGTTGCCATCGCAATAGCCACGCCGGATATTAAAATAACCATAATGCTGGATAAACCCAGATAGCGTTCTGAGCGTTCCAGCGCTGAACCAAGCTCCGGGCGGTCTTCATGGATATCCATAATACGCTGGGACGGATTTAACTGCGGTTTAAGCCAGTGATTAAAATCAGTTAAATTTTTGGAATCACCGGCAAACTGAAAGAAATAATGCACATGACTGCCCGGTTGCAAAATACCGGTAGCCAGTAAATCATGGTCATTAATCATCACGCGCGGCGAAAAGCTGTAAAAATCGCCACGTTTGTCAGGTTCGTAACTAAGCACATGACTGACGGTAAGTTGTTTTTCACCGACCTGTAACAAGTCGCCCAGCTTAAGCTTTAGCGCAGACAGGATGCGTTTTTCAACCCAGGCGGTTCCAGGTTTTGGGCCGGTTTGTTCGATTGCTTCAGTTGCCGCCTGGTCGGTACCCTGAACAGTGGTTTTTAAAAAGCCCCGCAACGGATAAGTGGAACTGACTGCTTTAATGCTGGCCAGTAACAGCTCGTCATGCTCCATCAATACGCTTGTGAATTCAACCGTTTGCGCTTTAACGAGATTAAATTGTGTGGCTTTGGCAAGCCATTCTTCAGGAATCAGGTTTGGGCTTGAGATCGCCAAATCTGCGGCCATAAATTCTGCAGCCTGGGTGGTCATAGTGCGCTGCAAGCGGTCTGCAAACAGCGATATGGCCGTTGAACTGGTCACGGCAATGATCAAGGCCAGTGTCAAAAGGGTTAGTTCACCGGAACGGCTGTCACGCCATAACAGTCGCAGGGCCAAATTAAAACGTGTGGTTAAGCTATTCATAAAAGGTGTGTCCAAAGGTATCACGAAGGCACAAAGCGCGGGTAGGCTTAAAAATAATCTTTAGGAAATGCTTTACTAAACCCTAAGTCACTATACGTCCGGAATCCAGCTTAATAATCCGTTGGCAGCGGGCCGCAAGCGTCAGATCATGCGTCACCAGAATTAATGTCGTTTTATTCTCCTGATTCAGCTCAAACAGAAGTTCAATAATATGCGCACCGGTTTTGCTGTCCAGGTTGCCGGTCGGCTCATCGGCAAACAATATCGCCGGTTTGGTGACAAAAGCCCTGGCCAGCGCCACCCGCTGTTGCTCGCCGCCGGAAAGTTTCTGCGGTGTATGCGTCAAGCGATGCGCAAGGCCGACTCTGGCCAATAAGGCGGTAGCCAGGACTTTGGCGTTTTTATTGCCGCATAATTCCAGGGGCAGCATCACGTTTTCCAGTGCGGTCAAGCCCTGTAGCAACTGAAAGGACTGAAAAACAAAACCAATCAGCTGGTTACGCATCGCCGCCCGACCGTCTTCATTCATCCCGGTTAAGCATTTTCCATTTAAGCGGATAGTCCCGGAAGTCGGCAAATCAAGCCCTGCCAGCAGACTGATCAAGGTTGATTTTCCTGAGCCGGACTCGCCAACGATCGCAATACTCTCACCAGATTTGATTATCA
>CAIKYI010000080.1 GCA_903831545.1 uncultured Methylobacter sp.
AAATAAGCTAACGAAGAATACCCTGTACCAAAATCATCAATCGCCAGATGAATTCCCAGTTGACGAAGATCATCCAGGATAAGTCGAGCTTTGTCCTGATTTTTCATTAAGCCACTTTCAGTAATTTCCAGTTCCAGACAATGCGCCGGATAACCTGTATCTTCCAGTACCTTGGTAATCAAACTAATCATATCGACATACTGAAACTGTAGTGGCGATACATTGACCGCTAGAACCATAGGCGGAAAACCTGCATCCAGCCATAGTTTGCCTTGTCGGCAGGTTTCACGCAGTATCCACTCGCCGATAGTGACGATAAATCCTGCTTCTTCAGCAAAACTAATAAATTGTCCTGGTGAAACCAAGCCTTCTATGGGATATTGCCAACGAATCAAGGCTTCAGCCCCGATAATTTTATCAGTGGCAATGTTCACTTGCGGCTGGAAATGCACACGTAATTCATCCCGCTCAATCACCAGGCGCAAGCGCGCTTCCAATTCCAGGCGTTTTCGGGCCGAAATAGTTAAATCTTCAGAAAAATAAGCAAAACAATTACGGCCACTGCCTTTGGCCTTATACAACGCCGCGTCAGCATGATCCATCAGCAATTGCGGTGTTGTGCCATGCTGACCGTACACGCTAATACCGATACTTGCGCCAATGTGTACCGGCTCATTATGTTCAATTTCCAAATAAAAAGGTTTGGCTAAATCGGCAATCAGGTTTTTAGCGACGCAGGCAGCATCATCGACATGATTGATATTTTCCAGTAACACCGTAAATTCATCGCCGCCTAAACGGGCAATCATGTCGATATTACGAAGCCGCTCTAACAAACGACTGGCAACCTGCTGTAATAGCTCATCACCTGCCAAATGCCCCAGACTGTCATTAACCGGTTTAAAACTATCTAAATCCAGTATCATTAACGCCATGAGTTTTTCATCACGTAAACAGATATCACAGCCGTGCTGTAAGCGCTCTGACAATAAACGGCGATTCGGCAAAGCTGTCAACGGGTCATAAAAGGCCAGTTGGTAAATTTGCGCTTCGGCAACTTTGAATTCGGTAATATCAGTCATCGCGCCTATATAGTGAGTAATTAAGCCCTCGCTTTTAAGCGGCGTGATACTCAACCATTCGGGATAAATTTCACCGTTTTTACGCCTGTTCCAGATTTCACCTTGCCAGGAGCTAAAAGTGTCAATGCTCTGCCACATAACTTGATAAAAATCGGGATTATGACGACCTGACTTGAGCAGACTGGGATTTTTACCCAAGACTTCTTCGGGACTATAGCCGGTTACTTCAGTAAAGGCTTTATTAACCCGAATAATAAGGTTATCGGCATCGGTAATCATGATGCCTTGCTGCGTTTCGAAAACGGAAGCCGCCAATTTTAAGGCTGCGTTCTTTTCTTGTAGTTGTTGATGCTGGCTATAAAGGCGTAAAAAAACATGCACTTTAGCTTTTAATATATGATCATCCAGGGGTTTGGTCAGATAATCTGTCGCTCCCGCCGTATAGCCGCGCATTTTATCGTCAATTTCTTTATAGGCCGCAGTTAAAAAGATCACTGGAGTATTCAGGGTACGGACATCGGCACGCAGTTGTTCACAAACCTCATAGCCATCCATTTCCGGCATTTGCACATCAAGTAAAATGAGCGCATATTCAGTCTGTAATGCCATTGTCAATGCATCAAAGCCATTCCCTGCCTCATGCAATTGTGCATCTATGCCTTTTAAAATCGTGCGAATGGCAAGACGATTATTGGGATTGTCATCGACTATTAAAATTTTAGCTCTTTGTGTCATGCTTTTTCATCCACTGAAACCAATAAGCTAATGATATCCTCAATGCTGGCAATATAATCAACGTCGACCTTGCTAATGACGGCCTCAGGCATGGTGGAAAATTCCGCCTCAAGTGGATTTAAGACCATACATAATCCTCCCAGTTGTTTGACGACCACCATACCGTCAGCACCATCAGAGTTCGCACCGCTGAGCACAACAGCGCACAATTCATTTTCAAAAACTTCCGCTGCACTGCTAAACAACACATCAATACTGGGTCGCACCGATTTAACCGGTTCATCTTCCGACAAGGCAAATTGGTGGTTTTTTTCAATCAGCAAATGATAATCGGGTGGAGCAACATATACCCGGCCTGCAATAATGGGTTGCTTATCTCTTGCCATCGTCACAGGTAAATCGGTAACAGCATTCAGAATATGAGCAAGATTACTTTCGTGACCTTGGGGCAAATGTGCCACGATTGCAATCGCCAAGGGATAATCCTTGGGTAAAGCTGCTAACAGTTGCTTTACAACTGACATGCCACCCGCCGAAAAACCAATGACTATCATTTTATACATCAGTAGACACCAATACGTTTCCGATAGAGTTGTAAGGAACTGTCCAACTGCTCCAATTGTGGGTGTATTTGAGATAATTGTACAATATTTTCGCCGTTTCCCAGCAGTAAATAACCGCCACGCTCCAGACTGCGCGCCAGTAACAAAACAACATGTTCTTGCAAAGTATTGCCAAAATAAATCAACACATTACGACAAACCACTAACTGCATTTCTTTAAAAACATCATCGACCACCAAATTATGCTGGATAAACTCGAGCTGTAGTTTAAGTTCATCAGCAATAGCCAGTTCATTATTTTTCACGACAACATAATCGGAAAAATCAGCGCTGCCGCCTGCGAGCTTATAATTGTCGCTCCAGTAGTTTTGATTGCGTAGCGGCCAGCGGCCTGCTCGTGCCTGCTCAAGAAATAGCGGGTTAATATCGGAGCTAAAAATTCGGCTTCTTTTTAGCAAACCGGTTTCGTGAAGCATAATGGCCAAACTGTATGCTTCCTCCCCATGGCCACAACCGGCTTGCCAGATATTAATACGAGGAAAACTGGCCAGTTGCGGCAAAATAGTACTTCGTAAATAAGCCCAAATCTTGGGGTCACGAAAAAAATCTGAGGTTGGCACCGATATGCCACAAATAACTTTTTGGGCTGCACTCACGTCATACAGCACTATCGGTATCAGTTGTGATAAACGCTCAACCGAAAAGTCCAGCATCAAAGCTGACAGTCGCCGCTTGAGCGAAGCTCGGGCATAACCGGTAAAGTCATAACCGTAACGCTCTTTAAGCGCATTCAGCAGCAAATTGACTTCCACATCTTCTATGTGATGATTTTTCCATTTTATTAAATTAGTCATCTTTTCAAAAAAGCCTGGTTGTCCACGAAAGACATGAAATATTTTCTGGTACCCCATGCGCTGCGGAGGTATTCATGCAATCCGAGCTATGGTTTACTTCTCAACGCAGCGCATTGAGACTGCGTTCCCACGCGGCGCGTGGGAACGAGACAAAAATGCCGTCCACTCTGCTGTTTATTTTATTATCCATTTTTTTCGTGATTTTCCTGGACAGCAATTATGTTCGTAACCTTAGTAATCAAATCAACCAACTCAGTAACATCAACCGGTTTCGCTAAATAACCATTAGCTCCGGCTCGCAAACAAAGTTCGCCATCACCTTGCATGGCTTTGGCGGTAATCGCGATAATAGGCAAATGCTGAAAACCCTGAGCACGAACTCGTTTTATCAGGTCATAACCATCAACATCAGGCATCATAATATCGGTGAGCATAACATCAAACGTTGTTTGTTCGAGTAAATCAAGCGCTTTCATGCTATCAGGGGCAACCTCCACCATAAAGCCCTTTCTTTTTAACACTTTGGTCAGGGCATAAAGATTCCGGGCGTCGTCATCAACCAACAGCAATTTTTTGCCGGTTGCCTGCTCCAACCTTGTCACAACTTGGCCGTGCTGATGCTGTAAAACATAGATCACTTCTTCACGTAAACGATTACTTAACGCATCTTTGGTGACAATACTTTCAGTTACGCCCTTAAGATCAAAGACTTCATTTTCGGTTAACTCCCGGGCCGAATAGACAATAATTGGCGGCGGATTTAGATGATGCTGCGCTTGTTTTAACCAGTCAAAGCCACTCATATCCGATAATTGTAAATCGAGAATAACCAGGGCGTAATGATTCGCTTGTAAAAGTTGTAGTGCTCCGGCACCGGATTCGATAGCCACAATAGTTATCCCGACATCTTTCAGCAGCGTTTCAACAAACTTTCTATCAACGGGATTGTCTTCAATCAATAATATTTGCTTTAGAGCCAGATTTGAGCTGACTTGCACCATGGTTTTGAGTGTATTGACAATAGTATCGCGAGAAACCGGTTTACTCAGAAAGCCTAGCGCACCCAAGGATTTTGCTTCGCCGGTATCTACCGCTCCCGACATGATAAATACAGGAATCGCTGCAGAAGACGGCTGGGCTTTTAACTGTCGCAATAAGTCCATGCCACTCATTTTTGGTAACCCCAAATCAAGAAGAATACCGGTCAGGGGCATTTTTTCTACAATAGCCAAGGCTTGCTCAGCTGTTTCTGCCGCTATCGGTTTATAACCAATAGTGGCAATCATACGCCCGAGTATGGCCAACAATCGCGTATCGTCTTCGACCAGCAGGATATTTCCTCCCAGGTTTACAGTGGCGCTAACAGCAGGCGCCGGCAAAGAGACAGGCAAATTTACCTGGATCTGAGTTTCAGGTGCAAAAAGCTTGCACAAGGTAATTACAAACCGACTGCCCTCGCCTATAGTGCTAGAAACGTTAATTTCCCCGCCCAACAAATGCGTTAAATTACGGCTGATTGCCAGCCCCAATCCGGAACCGCCGTACTTGCGACTGGTGGAGCCATCCAATTGCTGAAAGGCACCAAAAATATGCTCCAGTTTGTCGGGGGGAATACCTATGCCGGTATCCAGCACTTCGATTTGTAAGTCATCATCCCTTCGGCTGAACAGCACCTTGACTGAACCTGTATCGGTAAATTTAAGCGCATTGGTCAGCAAATTCGACAAAACCTGAGTTAGTCTTTGCCGATCAGTAAAAATATGCTCGGGTAACTGCGAAGAAACGTCTATTGTAAAGACAAGATTTTTTATTTGCGCTTGCGGTAAAAACACCCGTCGCAGATAAGCAGCCATATCCTGTAATAAAAAAGATTCTTTAAGTAACTCCAGCTTCCCTGCTTCAATTTTTGACAAATCAAGAATATCGTTAATCAAAGTCAATAACTGAGTACCACTTTCACTAATAACGCTGGCCGATTCAATTTGGTCAGCGGAAAGATTGTGCTCATCATTTTCCGCCAGACTCTTGGACAAAATTAAAATGCTGTTTAACGGTGTTCGCAACTCATGCGACATATTAGCCAAAAATTCTGATTTATATTGATTGGCCCGTTCCAACTGGTCGGCATTGGTTTTAACCTCAGTAACAACTTCTTGCAACTGCTTGCTTTGTGTTTCAAGTAATTTATTTTTTTGTAAAGTTTCTTCCTGTTGGGCGCGTAATTCTTCCTGGCTGGATTTAAGTTCCTCATTCTGCGATTTCACTTCCTCGGATTGACTGCGCAACTCTTCAGTGACCGCCTTCATTTCCTCGTTACTGCGCAACAAAGACTCTTGCTGTTCCAACATTTTTTGGTCAGCTTGCTTTTTTTCGGTGATATCGCGGGCTGCGGCAAAAATCCCTGCGACGTCACCTTGACTATCCCGATAAATACTGGCGTTGTACAGCACATCGGTGATTCTTCCCGTCACATGCCGAATCGCTAACGGATAGTCGGTAACAAAGCCTTTGGAGAACACTTGCTGATAACCACTACGAGCTTTGTCGGGTTCGGTAAAATAATCACTAAAATCACTACCGATCAGTTGTTCCCTGGCTATCCCGGTCACTTTCTCAGTCGCAGCATTTACATCCAGGATTTTTCCATTTACACCGATAGTAACCAGAGGATCAAGACTGGCTTCTATTAAACTTCGCGCATATCCGGCACTGACAAGCAGTTCGGCGGCTTGTTGACTGGTTTCTGCCAGTAATTCGGTATTATGCTCAGCAGCTTGCAGATTGGCAAAATGCAAGCCCAATACTGCAGACACCGCTTTAAGAAAGGTATGTTGTTTAGCTTGCAAGGAACTGGTCGCGGCCAATTCCAATACTGCCAACACTTCATTTTTATGAGTAATCGGAACAATGATTAATTCATGGGGTGAAAATTCTGCCAAACCGGTGCTGATAATGGTTAATCCTGCAGGTACAGGAGACAACACCAACGCTTGCCTGCTTTTTACGCATTGCCCTAACAAGCCTACACCCGACTCAAAGGACGTTTCGGCTTGATTGCTCCGCGCCAGACCATGAGTACTGATACGCTGATAATGTCCTTCTTCAAGGATGTAAACCGCACCAACCGGAACAGCAAGTAACTCACACACAAAGTTTAAAATACGCTCTGCCGCTTTGCTGACTGTGCTTTCCGCCGACACCGCATTGGTCAGGAGGGTGACATTCTCACTCAGCCAATGCTCGTGCTCCAACTGTTGTGAAATAATTCGAAGGCTTTCCGCAGCCCTGGCAATTTCGCCAATTTCATCGGTACGCCGTAAACCGGGCACACTGATTTGTTCCCCTTTTGCCAAGCGCGTTAGCGTGTTGGCGATACGAATCAGCGGTATGGTAACAGCTCGCCCCCCCCAAACTCCCAAACTCACGGCCAGCAGGACCAAGCCGCCAGTAATAAACAACAATACACGCAGAATAGAATCGTATTCTAGTAATACTTCAGTGTGTTCTATTTTTGCGATAATCCCCCAAAGTGCCTTTTCGCCCAGCGCCGCAGGAAACGGCGTAAACGGTTTGACACTCACAACACCTTCAATACCCCGATAATCCGGCGCAATCAGCGTGTCGGTTTTTCCTGCCAACACGATTTCTGAAGCTCGGGTTTGAATTTGTTTTTTTAATATGGTGCTTTCCTTGCTAAACCGCGAATCGGTTAGCATCCAGCCATCCTTACCCACCACAATAATTTCGCCGGTTTCTCCCATGCCCGTTTTGTCCATCATTAAAGCGTTCATCTTGGCAATCGGTAATTGAATGGCCACTACCCCCAAAAACTTCTGTTTCTCGTCGTCAAATACGGGCATTGCAATAAAACTGGCTGCCTGCATTTTACTGGGTGCAAACTGCGAAAAATCGGCAAAACTGATTTGTTTGGGGATAGCATTTTGCAGTAAGGGTAGGACCGCTCTGGCCAATCCCGTGTCCTTCCAGGGGCCGGTACGTATATTGGTCGCAAAATCAGTTTCTTTTTTCAAACTGAAGACCACATTCCCCTGGGTATCAATCAAAAACATATCTTCCCAGCCGTAAGCATCGTAAGGCGTAGTAAAAATGTGCTTTACGGTGCTGTGTATTTTATCGTAGGCCTCAATTGATTCCGGTGTTATACGCATGGAATCATGTTCTGAAACCAGGTAATTTTGTTGTAACAGGACCTGAGCATTGTCACCCAGATTATGAAACTCAAAACTCAAGTCATTTAACAATTTAACCGTGGATGGTTCGGCTGACAAAATGGTTAATTGTGCCTGTAAAGTATCAACCCAAAGACTGAGTGCGCGTTCCCGGGAAACCAGAACCGCCTCCAGCTTTTCTTTAGCTGTTGTTTCAAAGGCATCCTTGGTCAAATATGAGGTAACAAGCAACGCTATGACCATGGTGAGCGTAGTCTTGAATAGCATCAACAATAATAATCGAGTTTGAATTTTCATACGCTTGCCTTTTTAATAATGGTATGGAAAATGACAAATGAATTAAAAGGCTACCCGGTTAAAGCTGTAAATTTTACACATAACAACTCTAAAGCCCTTGAAACGATATTATTTGTACACCCTTAAAATAGCTGCCTGTTTTTTGTAAAGACGCTGCGCATTGTTACTGGTCTTGCTTTTCAAAGCTGGCCTTTGATATCAAATAGCCACCAATGCAGGAGTTCAATGTCCAATTTGATGGCTTTTGACAAGTATCGTAAGTTGGTTTACAGACACAAACCTGGTCGTTACTACTTTTTAAACAACGCCCGGGTTGGCGCTTGCATAATCAATTGCGGAATGGCAGATAATGGCAAAATCCCATCCACAGCGCCCAGTTTGACGGCTTCCTTAGGCATGCCATAAACCACACAACTGGCTTCATCCTGTGCGATAGTTAAAGCGCCCGCATCATGCATTTCTTTCATGCCGTGCGCACCATCATCGCCCATGCCGGTCAGGATAATACCTACCGCGTTAGCACCGGCTGTTTGTGCGCTGGAGCGAAACAATACATCAACTGAAGGACGATGCCTACTCACCAGCGGACCGTCTTTAACATCAACCCGATACTGTGCTCCGCTTCGTTGCAGTAACATGTGCTTGCCGCCAGGAGCGATTAAAACCGTGCCGGGTAAAGCACGGTCATTTTGCGCAGCTTCTTTTACCGTGACCTGACAAATACTGTCCAGCCTTTTGGCAAACGCCGCTGTAAAATGTTCCGGCATGTGTTGTACCACGACTATCGGGGGCGCAGTTCGCGGCAATTGAGTGAACAGATATTCCAGCGCCTGGGTACCACCAGTTGAGGTACCAATGACAATCACCCGATCGGTGGTTTGTATCATGGGTTTAAGAGCGCTGGTGCTAAACAGGCTTTCGGTGCCAGTGGCAACACGCTGGGGCGCAACAGGGACTGACTTGATGACTCTGGGTCTGGATTGAGCTGCGGCTTTGATAATGTCGACAATTGTGGTTTGTGATTCTTGCAGAAAACTGCGCAAGTTGACCTTGGGCTTGGTGATAATATCAACCGCTCCGGCACTCATGGCCTGCATACTAACTTCCGCCCCCTTTTCCGTTAAAGTCGAGCAAATTACCACGGGCGTGGGGTGTTCACTCATCAGTTTTTTAAGAAAAGTCACGCCATCCATACGTGGCATTTCAATATCCAGCACAATCACATCAGGCCATTCCGTTTCCATGCGCTTCATTGCGAAAATAGGATCCGGCGCGGCGCCGATTACTTTTATTCCGGAAACGCCATCCAAGATACCGGTTAAAACCTGCCGTACCACAGCAGAATCATCGACAATCAATACTTTAATCATTTTATTTTGAAATTATTAGAAAAGTGTTTTACCAAAATACAGCCTGATCGGAAGGCGGCGGACTAGGACGGGTAGTTTTTTCAAGAAAACGTTTTTCCTGTTTAATGACCAATTGTTGTTCCATCTGTTCGATACGTTTTACATAGACAGAAAAATCACTGGCCAGAAAAAAAATATTGCGCCCTATTTCACCGCCAAGACCAGCAGCGACCAACGGGATTCGTTCAGTTTTTAAAAAGGTTTTAATGAACTCACAATTAATCGAGCCAATAGACTGACCTCCGCGAAACTGTTTGCCCAGACTTAATACATCACCACCGCCAAAGGCTTTTGCTTTTAAATGGATACGTTCTGCACCCAGTTTTAACATCTGGTTAATCGTCAATTCCATGGCATGAATGCCGTAACGCCCCCCCTCGGAGGCCAATAACGCTGCATTGTGCGCGGCAGGTTGCTGGGCCAGTAAAAAATGATTCATGCCGATCACGCGGTTAACCGGATCATACAAACACGCAGCTACGCATGATCCCAATAAAGTTGAAATGATTTCATCCTTTTTGGTCACGTAACTTTCGCCTGGATCAATGATGACTCGGGACAAGCCCTGGTAGTCTGTTATTTGCATGGCTTCTGATAAATAGACGACATCACCATGGACAAATCGGTTTTGATGCTGTGCAAGGTTTCGGAATGACTGATAAAAAAATAACCGCCCGGTTTTAATGCTTCGACGACACGGTTAACTATCTCCTGTTTGGTTTCTGTATCAAAATAAATCAAGACATTGCGCAGGAAAATAACATCAAACTGTCCAAGACTTCTGGGCAAAGGAGTTTTAAGATTGAGTTGCTCAAAGTTGACCCGGTTTCTGACTTTTTCGTCAACACGAAAGTAACCTTCCTGCGAACGCACGCCTTTCAGGCAATATTTATCCAGATAGCGCGGCTCCATGTTATCCAGTCTATCCATCAGATAAACGCCTTTCCGTGCCGTTTCCAAAACTTCGGTATTTACATCGGAACCAAAAATCTCCCATTTCCGCATTCCCAGTCCCTCGGCCAACAGCATACCAATCGAATAACTTTCTTCGCCCGTTGAACTTGCTGCACTCCACAAGCGAAAATTATCGCCTCGCCAGTTTTTTATAATTCGATCCTGAAGAAAACTGAAATGCTTGGGTTCCCGAAAAAAATACGTTTCATTGGTGGTTAAAATGTTAACCATCAATTGAAATTCATGAGGGTGCTGGCCATTGTTCAGCAATTGGTAATATTGTCCGTAAGTTTGCAAATCATAATGTAACAAGCGCTTGGCCAAGCGACTTGCCACCATGATTTTCTTTTCGGGCGCAAGGGCAATCCCGGCATGGTCGTAAATTATACGTCTGAAATGGGCAAACTCTTCGGCGCTGATTTGTTCGAGACTGATAATACCCCCTTAACCTAATATAAATATTTACAGATGTCTTGCTTGCAACAATTAGAACTATAGCCTGAAATCTGTAAATATTATTGTCTTATAAGCCATCCAACACAATCAATTGTGTGCAGTCAATATTGATTTGTTGGCTCAATTGTTACATTTTTAGTAAATCTCTACATAATTCAGCTATAAATAAAACAGGTCTTAACATCTCAAATATATTGGTTTTGCAATATTTTAGGCTAAATGAAACTTATATTTTGACCCTGCCTAACATACCTACTAAACTTGGGTTTTTACAAGTGCAATGAGGATTCTAATGCCACAGAGCCAAAACAACCTGGATAGCCAGTACCTTTACTTTTTTCTCCCTGCCTTACCGGTTATTACGGGTGGAATATTATTTATAGCGCAAAATGAACTCAGCTTAGCTACGATACTGGTCATCCTGCTACTGATTTGTTGCGGCATAGGCTGTGGTTGGGTATTGTGGCAACGTCATTTCAAGGAATTGGAACTAACACGTCTACGCTGGATACAGGACGAAAATACCAAACTAAACGCAGTGGCCACCTATACCACCGAACTTGAAAGACTGCTGTTAACCATCAGTCCTATCCTGTCGCAGCATGTTATGGTATCTCGTGAACATACCGAGCAGGAAATCATCTCGTTAACCAGCCGTTTTTCAAGTATGGTCAATGAGCTTCAGCAGATTGTTGACAGCACCGGGAGTACGGTCGGTGAACAGCATTTTCATCTGGACAGCGTACTTAATACCAGTCGTGATTTCTTGCATCCGGTATTAACCTCGCTGCAACATATTCAACTGACCCAACAACAGGCCAAACAGGAACTGCAATTACTATCTTCTAGTATACAGGGACTGGATGACTTGACTGACCAAGTCACCACCTTGAGTGACCACCTTAAGCAATTTGCACTGAGTCCGGGAGTTGATTCCAAGGCCGCTACTAACTTGGAGAATAAGGCTTCTCACCTGGAACAGCAACTGAATGAGAAAGTTAAGGCCATGACAATAGCGGTCACAAACCTGTTGGCCAGCGCCGATCAAGCGGCCCGGACCGATAATGAACTATTGTCCCAGGCAGAGACCAACATCAACCAGACCCTGACCCATCTGGGACTGGCGCTAAAGCATTACCGCGATGACGTTGACGCACTCAGAAACAATGCCGAACAAATCCGTGGCGAGATCAACAATGTATTGGTTGCCTTACAATTCCAGGATCGGGTCAGCCAGATTTTAACCCAGGTCGAAAACAATTTACTGAACCTGCAACAAACCATCGAAACCATACAACAACAAGGCACTCAGCGCGATGGCACCATGTTGCAAGTCGATGCCGCAGTCGAACACATCGAAAATAACTACAAATCGGTTAGCTCACGCACTGAGCGCGAAGCAGATGGCTCAGACGACTTAACTTTTTTTTAATGACTAAGGCAGAGGCTAATTTGTAAATGCTTAGTCATCACCCTTTTTTAATTTAACAAACAGGCTTTAACTTATGGCAAAAACAATAATGATCGTAGACGACTCCGCCTCCATGCGACAGGTAGTCAGCATTGCCCTCAAAGGCGCCGGCTATGAGGTCATCGAAGCCTGTGACGGCAAAGATGCCTTAAGCAAACTGACCGGTGTCAAAATTCATCTTATCGTCAGTGACATCAACATGCCGGTCATGGACGGTATTACCTTTGTCAAAGAAGTAAAACAACACGGCAATTACAAATTTACGCCCATCATCATGCTCACGACTGAAATGGAGCCGGAAAAAAAACAGGCCGCCCGAGATGCCGGCGCTAAAGCCTGGGTGACCAAACCGTTTCAGCCACCGATTTTACTCGCAGCCATTGCCAAATTGGTACTGCCTTAACCTATCAGGGAACTGTCATGACAGCAAAAGCAAACCCAAAAGACGGAATATTGCATTTATCGATCAAGGATGACATGACCATTTACAACGCACAGGCACTTAAGGAAACGCTGCTGAGCCATTGCCATGCCGGCACTCTGGAATTACATTTGGATTTATCGGCGGTTGCTGAAATTGACAGCGCCGGTTTGCAGTTGCTGCTACTACTTAAAACCGAAGCCCAGCAACGCGGTTTTAGCCTGCGCTTATTGCGCCATAGCGAAGCCGTCATCGAAGTGTTTGAACTACTCAAACTCGGCATGTATTTTGGTGATCCCATTGTCATTCCCGCTACCTGGAAAAAATCATGAGTGATATCAATCCCGCCCTGGAAACCTTTGCCCAGGAAGTTGAAGAACTGCTGACCGCAATGGAAGACGCTCTGTTAGGTCTGGATGGCAGTGCCGATGACACCGAGTCCATCAACAGCATCTTTCGCGCCATGCATACCATCAAAGGCTCATCGGGACTATTTGGTTTTGATGACGTGGTCGCCTTTACCCATGAAGCCGAAACCGTATTGGACAAAGTTAGAAACGGCAGATCGGAAGAGCGTCGTGTAGGGAAAGAGTG
>CAIKYI010000081.1 GCA_903831545.1 uncultured Methylobacter sp.
ATAATTGCCTCGGTCTATTTATTTTTATCGTAACGATATCAATATTTTCAAATAGCTGTAAAAAAGATGATAACAATACAACAATAACAGTAAAAGATATTGATGGTAATGTATACCATACTGTGACCATTGGCACACAAACTTGGATGGTTGAAAACTTGAAAACAACCAAATATAACGATAGTACTGCAATCACATACGCAAAAGGAATGACTGACTGGGGTACTTTATCCGCTTCTAATTACTGTTGGTATGATAATGATATTGCGAACAAAGATATTTACGGAGCTTTGTACAACTGGAATGCAATCAATAATACAAAGCTTTGTCCTATTGGCTGGCACTTGCCAACTGATGCAGACTGGACAATTCTTATTGCATTTCTGGGAGGAGAGAGCGTAGCAGGAAACAAGCTCAAGGAAAGCGGAACAATACATTGGTTAAATCCTAATACTGAAGCAAATAACAATACTGGCTTCACTGCCGTACCTGGAGGTTCACGTAGTAATTATGGAACGTTTAACGGTTTGGGGAATAATGGTATATGGTGGAGTTCTTCGTTATGCGAGTGTAGCTCTTTTTTTGCATGGACTTGGGGACTTAATTTTGAGACTGGCAAAGTTGACAGAGTAACTAGCTTTAAGGAAACCGGGTTTTCGGTTCGATGCATTAAGGATTAAGTTATTTTATTACAAACAACTTTTCTGAAAATGAATAAATTATTGGGCATAATATCAGTTATCCGGCAAGTCCGGCCCCGAGTACTCGGGGTGGTTTTCGGTGTGCATCTTTCCACTCATGCTGCTTTTCGGCTTGACATCCGCTCTTGCGCGTAGCTTCCTAAGTTACCTGCAATTTTTCGACTGACACAGCAACCAACAACCAGACTAAAATTAATAAAACCCAACACGAACTTGAATTATGACAGAAAACAAAAATAAGAAATCAGGAAATGGTATCGGAATTGGAGCTGCTCTTGGAGTTGCATTCGGAGCTGCCTATGGAATTTCTTCGGGAAATACTTCTTTGAGCATTGCCTTGGGTTTAGCCTTTGGTGTTGCTGTAGGAGCGATTTTTGACCTTGTGAAAAACCGAAAGAATTAAGAAAGCGCAGAAACGGGAGCTTATTGGTTTTGCATCTGTGAAGCATTTTCTTTTACTTTAGATTTGATTATTAATAACTCATCAACTATGAGCGAAACGATATACCTCAACGGCAAGCTGATTCCAAAAACGGAAGCAGCGATCTCGCCAGAAGACCGTGGTTTTAACTTTGCCGACGGCATTTACGAAGTGATTAAATATTATGGGGGAAAGCCTTTCCGGTATGCTGATCACATGGAGCGGCTCAAAAGAAGTCTGCGCGAAATCCGTATTGATTTTAATGGTTTCAATCAGCTGGAGACGGTATTTCAATCGCTTCTGGAACAAAACGGACTGGCCAGTCAGGAAGCAGGTATTTACCTCCAAATTACCCGTGGAAGTCGCACCCGGATCCATCACTTCCCCGAGAACATGAACCCAACGATTTATGCTACTGCCTTTCCGTTTGCTTCAAAATGGGATCAGCTTGAAAATGGGGTTAAAGTAATCACAACGGAGGATATTCGCTGGCTGCGTTGCGACATTAAGTCGATATCGCTGCTGCCCAATGTTCTTGCTGCGGAAAACGCCCATGAGCAAGATGCTGTTGAAGCCATTTTTATCCGCAACGGAATCATTACCGAAGGGTCTCATTCCAGTTTCATGGCCGTGAAAGATGGTGTCGTTTATACGCATCCTGACTCCAACCTGATTTTGCCGGGAATCACCAAGAAAGTG
>CAIKYI010000082.1 GCA_903831545.1 uncultured Methylobacter sp.
CTTTTTTCCGCTTGTCGCGCACGCTTTTTAGCTTGTGCTGTATTAGCCATAGTGTCTCGATTCTTGGTATCTAAGTGAATTAAACCGTGTATTATCATTAGAAATGCTGTTTTTGTCAAACTTTTTAATGAATTACATTGGCAATAGTCATAATTATGCAGTAATAGCTATTAGTTAATTTCAGAAGCTGATGAGGGCTTTTTGTTTTCATCTTCAGATCTTTGTGGCTGTTCTTCGCCAATTGAGTTGACGACACGTTTAGTGCCATGTCCAATCTCTTTGGCAACATCTCGTGTGCCGTGCCCAATTTCGCGGGTAACATTGCGCGTTGTATGGCCTATGGTTCGGCCTGCCTCTTTAAATTCTGCACAAGAAGACAGTAAAAGCAATCCTGAAAACGATAAAACGACTATGTAAAATGTTTTTGAAAATGGACAAATCATTGTGTAATGCTCCATACAACTCTGAATTAATAAAAGTGCTCTGTTGCTTACGGCTTAAATTTCCATTCAAAATGGATAGCAACCGGATTTAACTCCATAACGGCAGAGCTTCAGAATGGACCATAAAATCTTCAATGGCGGCTGTAGTGATAACATTTATGCCTTTATTGTTTACAGTTTTCTTTTTTGTAGCTGATGCCTTTGATGTAGTGCTTGCCGACGAGGAGTCAGTGATTGCATCCACATGCCATTTTGCAATAAATTGATGTCTCGCAGCCCATAGATATCCACACAACTTGTAATCCCTGCATAGATTAACGGGCTCGCTAGGTTTTTACTTATGTAGATACATATTGCACCATTGGAAACAAATCCTTTAGGCCAAGGCATCCTCTCGGTGTCTGACAAAGGCTGCAAAATTGACATACCCATCAATCAAGAGGCAGTCCGAGAAAAGGAATTCTAATAACAACTCAGGAAAAATGCTCGGCTTCAAGCAAAGTCTTACCAATTTGATCTTTTGCCGACAAAGCCGGTTCGCCCTGGATGGGCCATTGGATGTTGATCTGGGGATCATTCCAGGCAATACTTCGCTCGAATTCTGGCGCCCAGTAATCGGTAGTTTTATATAAGAACTCGGCAGTCTCGGACAGCACCAAAAAGCCATGTGCAAAACCCTCCGGTATCCAAAGCATGCGTTTATTTTCTGCGGAAAGTTCCAAACCGAGATGTTGCCCAAAAGTAGGTGAACTTTTACGAATATCAACAGCCACATCAAAGACCGAGCCTTGCACAACACGCACCAGCTTTCCTTGAGGCTGCCGGATTTGATAATGCAATCCTCGCAATACATTTTTGACTGAGCGACTGTGATTATCTTGAACAAAATCAACGTCACGACTAGTAAGTTCGGCAAAGCGGCGACGATTAAAGCTCTCAAAAAAGAAACCTCGTTCATCACCGAATACTTTGGGTTCTATGATCAATAAATCAGAAATTGCACTTGGAATAACGTTCATTAGCGTTTTTTCGTTATGTTGTGGTCAGGTAACGCCTGCGTGGCGTCAAAATTTTTTTGGCATATTCAAGGTTGAACGCCCTCTGTAATCAAGCGTTGTAAATATTGCCCGTAACCGCTTTTAGCCAGTGGCTGCGCAAGTCTTTCCAGTTGTTCGGCATTAATGAAGGCTTTGCGATAAGCAATTTCTTCCGGACAGGCTACTTTCAAGCCTTGTCGATGCTCGATGGTTTCGATGAAATTGCTGGCGGCAATCAGACTCTCGTGGGTGCCGGTATCAAGCCAGGCATAACCTCGACCCATGATTTCTACCTTGAGCTGCTCTCGCTCAAGGTAAATTCGGTTCAAGTCGGTAATCTCAAGTTCGCCCCGAACAGAGGGTTTAAGATTAGCCGCAATATCGGCAACCTGGTTGTCGTAGAAATACAATCCGGTAACAGCATAATTACTTTGTGGATTTACAGGCTTTTCTTCCAGACTAGTGGCTCGACCTTGTTTGTCAAAAGCAACTACACCGTAACGCTCGGGGTCTTGCACATGATAAGCAAAAACCGTTGCCCCTTGAGTCCTTTCTGTTGCCTGCTCAAGCTGGATTTGTAGATCATGGCCATAAAAAATGTTGTCACCAAGCACAAGTGCGCTAGGCGCATCGCCAATAAATTCCCTGCCTATGATAAATGCCTGGGCAAGACCGTCTGGGCTTGGCTGCACGGCGTATTGCAGGTTAAGTCCCCAATCGCTGCCGTCACCCAGCAACTGCTGAAAGCGCGGCGTATCTTGCGGGGTGGAAATTATCAAGATGTCTCGAATACCCGCCAACATCAAGGTGCTGAGAGGATAATAAATCATTGGCTTGTCGTAAATGGGCAGTAGTTGTTTGGAGACTACTTTAGTCACAGGGTAAAGCCGGGTACCGGAGCCGCCGGCGAGAATAATACCTTTACGTTGGGTCATGTTTATTTCTCAAGAATTTCAGTAAGCATGCGTATAACGCCGCTTTGCCAAGGGGGTAAGTTAAGGTCAAATATGTTTTGAAATTTACTGGTATTAAGGCGTGAGTTACCGGGGCGTTTCGCTGCAGTAGGAAAGGCACTGGTAGATACTGGCAAAATGGCTTCGGCTGCAACTTTGATATCGATACCGGCTTGGCGGGCAACATCAATCACGAAACTTGCATACTCATGCCAACTGGTCTGCCCACCGGCGACCAGATGATACAGTCCGCTAACTTCTGGTCGTTGCAAAGCTGATCGAATGGCATGGGCGGTGGCATCGGCCAATAGCTCGGCACCAGTTGGCGCACCGAACTGGTCGTTTATGACGTTTAAGGTATCCCGTTCAGCCGAGAGTTTCAACATGGTTTTGGCAAAGTTACCGCCGCGTGCGGCATAAACCCAACTGGTTCTAAAGATTAAATGTTGGCAGCCGGACGCTAGAATGGCTTGTTCACCTTCAAGTTTGGTTTTGCCATAGACACTAAGTGGGCCGGTAGAATCGACTTCACGCCAAGGCTTGTCGCCACTGCCGTCAAATACATAATCGGTCGAATAATGAACCAACCAGGCTCCGCAAAATCTGGCTTCCCGCGCCAAAATCGCTGGTGCAATTGCGTTGATGATACGGGACAGATCCGATTCGCTTTCAGCTTTATCAACTGCTGTATAGGCAGCCGCATTGACAATAATGCCCGGTTTGACAGTGCGAATAGTTTGAGCGATGCCTTCAGGGTTAGTAAAGTCGCCACATAAATTCTGACTATTAGTGCCGACGGCTACCAACTCGCCCAACGGCGCAAGACTGCGTTGCAACTCCCAGCCAACTTGACCGCCTTTACCAAACAGCAAAATTTTCATTAGCGATCTATGTCCTTTAGCTTTGAGTCAATTTTGCAGTGGCTTTATGTATCACACGGCACGACCGGCGTAGTTCTTTTCGACCCATTCACGATAGTTACCTGATTGTACATTGGCTACCCAGTCTTGATTTTCCAAATACCACTGCACGGTTTTCCGTATACCGGTATCGAAAGTTTCGGCAGGCTTCCAGCCGAGTTCCAGCTCGATTTTACTGGCATCAATGGCATAACGGCGATCATGACCAGGACGATCGGTAACGTAGGTAATTTGCTCTTTATAGCTCTTTTTGTCTGCTCTAGTGCGAAGATCGTCAAGCAAGGAGCAAACGGTATGTACTATATCCAGATTGGGTTTTTCGTTCCAACCACCAATGTTATACACCTCACCTATCCTGCCCGCTTCAAGTACCCGACGAATGGCACTGCAATGATCTGTGACGTACAACCAATCACGAATTTGCTGACCATCGCCATATACCGGCAAAGACTTACCGGCCAAAGCATTGACGATCATCAAAGGAATAAGTTTTTCCGGGAAGTGAAAGGGGCCGTAGTTATTCGAATAGTTAGTGGTCAGTACCGGTAGGCCGTAGGTGTGATGGTAGGCACGCACCAAATGGTCGCTGGCTGCTTTACTGGCAGAGTATGGACTGTTGGGTTCATAACGGTTGGTTTCAGTAAAAGCGGGTTCGTCTTTTGTAAGCGAACCATAAACTTCGTCAGTAGAAACATGCAGGAAACGAAAATTTCGCCTAGCGTCATTTTGCAAATTATTCCAATATGCTCGCACCTCTTCCAGAAGACGGAAAGTGCCAACTATATTGGTCTGAATAAAATCTTCGGGACCATGGATTGATCTATCAACATGGCTTTCCGCTGCAAAATTAAGAATTGCGCGAGGTTGGTACTTAGTCAGTAAACTTGTAACCAGCGTAGAATCACCGATATCACCATGGACAAAAATATGCCGCTCATCGCCAGTGAGCGCTGCAAGGTTTTCGCGATTACCGGCATAAGTGAGTATATCAAGATTGATAACCGCTTCGTCAGTTTGCGCAAGCCAGTCCAATACAAAATTTGACCCGATAAACCCTGCGCCACCCGTTACTAGAATCATTTTTACTGCCTATTGTTTTTGATTTATCTGTAATAACATTTGCCGAAGGGCTTTTAGTAACTCAGCAAAGCTATCGCCAATATCTTTATACGGTCTGACAAAGGGTTTCATTCTACTTTACTGAGCAAAAAATAAGCAAGTAAGTATATTAACACTACTAGTGGCTGCATAAACCCGTCTAGCAAGTTATTAAGTCTTATAGATGCGCTTTAAAATTGGTTACTCTATTTCCGCTTTAGCCGCTGCAGCAGCATCTGCAATCAATTTTTTTCTTATTAAAATAGCCGCACCGATTGCACATAAAGCAGGTACTTGAACCAACAAAAAAGTTCCCATGGGATTTTTAGCAACCATTGAAGCCAAACTTGACACCACTGTCAACTTAACTCCCCACCAGGCAATCCAATACCCGATCAAACCGGTGATGGCCCAGTTCATGGGGGACGCGCCATTTTTCTTGGCCGATAAATAAAACCATACAAGCACTGCAATTGCAGCAAATCTTGCTAAATGTAACATTTTTATACCTCACTTTAATTTTAAAAAATTTCAGAATGCACCGAATACTTTGTGTTTAAGTTATATTGGGTGCTACAAGACCAACCCCTGTTGTAAGTCGTTTATGATATTCCATAATTGCTTGTTATTACATTTTTACGCTTGGAGAAGTAACGTGGGAAAACCACTTAAAATAATTATATCGACAATTACTATCCTGGTTTTACTGCTGTTGGCAACCGTCTGCCTGCTTCCCTTCGTTATCAATCCTAATGACTATAAACCTGAAATTGCCAAATTTGTAAAAACAAATACAGGGCGCGAATTAATCCTGGAAGGCGACTTAAAACTCTCCCTGTTTCCCTGGGTCGGCATTTCAACTGGTAAATTATCGCTGAACAATGTGCCCGGTTTTCAAATTCAATCCTTTGCAACCCTGGAAGAAGCTAACATTAAAATACGGTTACTGCCCCTGTTATCAAAAAAAGTTGACGTTAATTATATCGTGGTAAAAGGTCTGGTTTTAAACCTCGCCAAAAACAAACAGGGCATTTCCAATTGGGATGACCTTGCAAAACCTGCCGAGACCAAAATCATCGCCCCTGTAGCAATCAATACTGGTTTACTAAATGAAAATTCGGCACTGGCAGCTTTTGCCATTGGCGGAATTACCCTTGAAAAAGCACAAATTAACTGGGACGATCCAAGCACTGAACAGCATTTCGAAATAAAGGATCTCTCGTTAAATAGCGACAAAGTTACTTTTGATCAACCCGTCGGTATTTTTGTTTCCTGTACCGCATTAAATTCTAAAGCCGTAACCAACCATGCCATTAAACTAACAACTGAATTAACTGTTACACAAGCAGTTGAGATTTTTAAGTTGCACCATAGCACTCTCCAGATAATATCAACCGGCGAAAATATACCGGGAAAATCATTAATAACAAATTTATCTATCAACGATCTGGAATTGGAGCCAGCCCAACAAATAGCTAAAATTCAAGGTCTACAGCTTAAAATGGCTGATCTTACCGTGTCTGCCGAACTCACAGGAACAAATCTAAAAGACAAGCCTTCATTTCAGGGGCCTATTAAAATTGCCTCATTCAGCCCGATAAAATTTATGCAGCAACTGGATATTAAAGTACCAGTATTGCAAAAGCCCTCTTCGCTAAGTAATTTGGCCATGACTTTTGACCTGACCGCTACTACTAACTCAATTGAACTACAAAAACTGGACATGTCCCTGGATGATAGCCTGGTTAAAGGTTCTTTCGGTATTAAAGATTTCTCCGAACCTGCCAGCCACTTCGCATTGACTATTGACACACTTGATCTTGACCGTTATTTGGCACCTGTTAATAAATCAACCAAAGCTATTGTTACACCCTCTGTTTTAGTGGCCACCGGATTTTCCATTGTTCCTGTTGAGACACTAAGAACCTATACTGCAGAAGGCAAAGTATCGCTGGGCAAACTTAAAGTAAACGATCTGGTCATGCAGGACGTTGATCTTACCCTGAACACAAAAAATGGCTTGGTGACTACTCATCAGTCGATCAAACAGATTTACCAGGGCTCCTATGTCGGTGATCTCATTATGGATACCAGAGGCGTTAAACCCACGCTTGCTATAAACGAACAAATTAACCGTCTTCAACTTGAACCGTTACTTAATGATGTTAATGGCACAGCCCAAATGAGTGGCCTCATTAATCTATCCGCCCAATTACAGGGACAGGGCCGCAAAATTGATGAACTAAAGTCAACTCTCAATGGCAAGTTAAGTTTTGAGCTTAAAGATTCAGTTATAAAAGGCTTTAATCTGCAAAAAATAATTGACGAAGGCAAAGCATTAATCAAAGGATCAGCTTTACCTGGCGACCCCAAAAATGACCAAACACTGTTTTCAGAAATGACCGGTACGGCGACGCTCAACAATGGCTTATTGCAAAATAATGACCTTGTGGCGATATCTCCAAAATTACGTGTCGACGGCAAAGGTACTATTAATCTCGTTTCAGACGCATTGGATTATAAAATTGACGCCAAACTTATCGATACGGATGTTCCAGCAACAGATCCTAAACACATTAAAGGCGCCGTTGGACTTAATATTAACGGAACTCTGGCCCAGCCGAGCTACACGTTAGATCTGGCATCCTTACTAACCGAACAAAACAAGGTCAAAATTGAAAAACTTATTGATAAACTGGACAAAAAAATCGGCCCCGGACTCGGCGATCTTCTGAAAGGTTTTTTAAAGTGATGAGATGGCGAATAACCTACCCTTAAACTATTTGTCTTTGATCTTTCGTCTTTCATCTTTTGCCTGTTATGAAGCCATCTAATTTTCAACAACATATCCTTGCCTGGTTTGATCAATGCGGTCGTAAAGACTTACCCTGGCAAAAAGACCTTAGCCCTTATCGTGTCTGGCTCTCTGAAACGATGCTACAACAAACCCAGGTCGTAACCGTTATTCCTTACTTCAATACTTTTATAGAAAAATTCCCTGATATTGAAAGCCTGGCAAACGCACCCGTTGATGAAATACTGCATCTTTGGTCAGGACTGGGCTACTATGCAAGGGCGCGTAACTTACACAAAACAGCAAAACTGATCACCAGACAAGGCCGCTTCCCGGATACGCTGAATGAACTGCTTGACTTACCCGGCATCGGCCAATCAACAGCGGGCGCAATCCTGAGCATCGCTTTTAATAAAAGCTATCCGATTCTCGATGGCAATGTCAAAAGAGTACTAACCCGTTTTAAAGCCATTTCCGGCTGGCCAGGCAATAGTGCCGTTAACAAAGAACTTTGGGCCATCAGTGCCAGACTGACACCCACAACGCGTGTCGCCGATTATACACAAGCCATTATGGATCTGGGGGCAACCCTCTGTACCCGCAGCAAGCCCAATTGTGGAATCTGTCCGCTTAAGGCCGACTGTTTAGCCAGACTTGCCGGTAATATGGCATCATTTCCAACACCAAAACCCGCCAAGACCTTACCGATTAAACAAATTGTTTTTTTGTTGCTTAAGGATGCCAGCAACCGGACCTTACTGGAAAAAAGACCGCCAACAGGTATTTGGGGTGGCCTATGGAGCCTGCCTGAATTTGATACTTTTGAAGCCGTTCAAAACTGGTGCCTGGTCAGCAATATCGACATTACCAATCAACAGACGCTGGCAACGCAACGCCACACTTTTTCCCATTATCATCTGGACTACACACCTGTGCTAATCCAAATTAATAACCCCAGCAATTTTGTTATGGAAGCCAATCATTCTGTCTGGTATAAAGCTGATCAGGTTATCAAGCTTGGCTTAGCCACACCCATCAAGCGGCTGCTGCAACAAAAACATTAAACAATCACCCACGAGAATAAAATGACTAGACTGATTAAATGCGTAAAATTGGGAATAGAAACTGAAGGATTGGATACGCCACCATTTCCCGGCCCTCAACGTCAGGAAATATTTGAAAAAGTATCCAAACAAGCCTGGAAAGACTGGCTGACAAAACAAACCATGTTGATTAATGAAGGAAAATTAGCCAGTTTTGACCCAAAAGCCCGGGAATTTTTAGCAGAAGAAAGGACCAAGTTTCTGTTTGAAGGTAACAATGAAATGCCTGAAGGCTATGTACCGCCGAAAAGCTAATCATGTAAGGTA
>CAIKYI010000083.1 GCA_903831545.1 uncultured Methylobacter sp.
GGGTGCCGAATTCTGGGCTTGTTCGAATATGGGATAGGCGACGGAACATCACCAAAACATTTACGCACATGAGCCTTCGATATATTTTGGATGACTGATGGGACTGGCTTCACGTAGTCTCTGGTAAATATTGGAGTAATTCAGGCAGGGAAGCCGTAGCTGGGTTTTGAGGTCACGGATTCAGGAATACTTCAAACCTCTAATCCTCTATAAATCTATTCCGCAGAAAACTTGCTGGATTTCCGGAAACAATCGTGTAGGGAGCCACGTCTCTTACGACGACAGACCCAGCAGCCACCATCGCTCCATCGCCTATCGTCACACCATTTAAAACAATAGCACCATAACCAATCCAAACATCACACCCGATCATAGTAGGTTTCCAATGCTCCCGACCACCCTTTATCAACAGCTTGCCCTTCTGGCGAAACTCATGGTCTCCACCAACGATAGCGACCGAGCTAGCCAGCATCGTGTGATCGCCAATTGTTATATCCCCGTCAAGGTAGGAATACCTTCCAATGTAGCAACAACGCCCAAGACTAACCCTTTTCGCCATAATGAAAAGATTTTTATCAAGACGACAATCACTACCAATAGCTCGAAACCTATACAAAAATGTTGTTTGCCAAAGCAACAACAATCTAAGCAAGAATATCTTTAACATAAACAAAAATTAAACAGTATTGTAGATAATTTTTGCGGCATGCACAGCTGATGAATGGGCCCAGTTTTCAACAGAAATCAAAGATTTCAGTACAGATTCCGCAGTCGATTCATTAATGCGTAAAATTGGCTCTGGAAAATACAATGATGGCTCAAAAGAAGGTCCAGAATATACAAGTGCGGGACCTAATCCACGAACATCAAGAACCACACTAGAATTGACAGTGACGAAAATTAACCGAAATTTATTAAGATCACTCCAATCATATATAGCTTGTCCTTTAAGTTTATTTATATTCATCTTTAGATACCAGGCATTAGAATTAGGATGCATTTTTACATAATACATAATAGATAGATTTTGAGATGCGGCCAATAAAGCGTTGTCCAAATGTCTCATTGCGATATCTTCTGCAATTAAACCGGATTCCACAAATGGCTGGTGTACTAAAACAAAAGCCAAAGGTTTTTCCAACGACATTTCATATCGATCTATGCCTGCTATACGAGAATTAGACGCCGGTAATAGAGCGTATTGCACTAAGGGATTTCTCTCTTTATAAAAGCGGCCCTGTGTATCTGATATTACACGAAACTCGGAATAACAAATATGCGGACAATACTGCCCGACTCCATGAGCCGTATTCACCACCCGCACACCGCTAGCCAAAATTTTTTCGTATAATATAAAAGCGGCACTTTCGAATTCATCGCTTGTAAAAATGGCTTTTGGTTGCCTCAAAAGTAATTCTTCACCATGGAGTCGGTTAGCATTTTTTTCGGCATTTAATAAGATTAAATCACAAGATACGCCAACTGCCAACTGGGCAGCTATTTTTTTTAACGAATACGGCAGTCCAGCAAGTTCAAAATTTATATTTTCTTTTGA
>CAIKYI010000084.1 GCA_903831545.1 uncultured Methylobacter sp.
ATTAAAAGGGGAAGCTTATGTCTACAAACACCGCTTATTACATCCCACATAAAGCGACCTGGCCGGTTATTGGTACGGTTGGTTTAGTGACTATGCTGGCTGGATTTGCAAATTATTTAAATGGTTCATCAATAGGTCCTGCTTTGATGGTGGCGGGACTGGTTGTTTTTATAGTGATGTTAGTCGGTTGGTTTACGCTACAGGCTCATGAAAGTGAGACGGGGATGTACAGTACCCAAGTTGGCATTTCTTACCGCATGGGCATGATGTGGTTTATATTTTCTGAAATCATATTTTTTGCTGTTTTCTTTGGCACCTTGTGGTACACGCGTAACTTGTCTGTGCCTTGGTTAGGTGAGGGTGCTACCAAAGAATTGCTACATTCTTCGTTTGAGGCCACTTGGCCAACCAACGGCCCCGGTAAATTAGGCGGCGATTTTGAACCGATGGGAGCATGGGGTTTGCCGTTTTTGAATACGCTTATTCTTTTGACAAGTGGTGTTACATGTACTTGGGCACATCATGGGTTACTAGCTAAAAACCGGGATCAATTGATCAAAGGTTTAATCGCTACGGTTGCTTTAGGGTTTTTATTCGTAACTTTTCAAGCAATTGAATATCATGAGGCTTATACCGAAATGGGTTTGACTTTGGGTTCAGGTGTATATGGGTCCACTTTTTTTATGTTAACAGGTTTCCATGGCTTCCATGTTTGTGTGGGAGCAATCATTCTGAGTGTGGTGTTGTTTCGTAGCTGGAAAGGTCATTTCAAACCAGAAAACCATTTTGCTTTTGAAGCAGCGGCATGGTATTGGCATTTTGTTGATGTAGTATGGCTAGGTTTGTTTGTATTTGTTTACTTGATGTAATTATTTTTCAACGCTAAAAAAGCGCTGACTAACAACAGGCAGCGCTTTTTTTTTGTCATGACGGTTCTCTGTTAATAAAGGCTGGGAACAGGCGAAAATTGTATAACGATGGATAAAATGATTATCCCGAAAATTTTAGCTTTTGGCCTTTGTCTTAATAGATTATACAAAACTTGTCATACTAGCCGGGAAGCGGATCCGTGTCATGAATGGTAAGTGTGAAACCATCGGTGCCGCAAAGACGTTCTTGCAGAGTGGTTATATAGTCTGAAAAATTAGAATTAAATGCTTTATTAAAATTTGAAGATAAACTGCCTATACAACTTATGATAAGTAACATTTATGAAAATGTTACTTATCAATCCCGGATTGCACCGGTTGATCAATATGTATTTTGGAACCTATGCCTTGAGGTTCATATAAACCCGTTGCAACGGCAATAAAAATAAAAATAAATAACACAAGTGATAGGCTGATTCGAAAAGTCAGTGCTCTAACGGTTTTTCCGGATTGTTGTTCGGTTTTAGGGTTTACCAAATGAAACAGGGCTGAGCCGAGACTGATAATTATCAGGATAAAGGCAAGAATAACGAGGCTTTTGATAATCATGATAGGAAGATGTTTGGTGATGATGTTTATCTATTCTCGTTTATTACCGCGTCTGTGCCAATAGGGATAATGAAAAAAAGTAAGTTTATTAACAAGAGATTTGTTTAATGAGATTTAAAATAATCCCTACTCTGGTTTATTTATGTTTAGTAGTGTTGCTAATTGGGTTAGGAAATTGGCAATTAGGACGCTCAAATGTAAAGAAGCAGTTTTTCGCGCAGCAGGAGCAAGGCTTAGCCAGTTCTGAAAGAATTCAATTAATGCCCGATAGCGAGGATAATCTTGAAAGGCAACGGTATAAAAAAGTGCGGGCTAACGGGTATTATGATCAAGCCCATCAATTTTTAATAGATAATCAAATCAGTGCAGGAAAAGCCGGTTACCTTGTATTGACTCCTTTTATCATGCAGGGCGAAGCAAAGGCTGTTTTAGTAAATAGAGGATGGATTCCGTTAAATCAGGACAGATCGATTTTGCCGGATTTACAAATCATCCTTAACCCGAAATTAACAACAGTAACGGGTCGTATAAATGGTTTTCCGACTGTAGGCATTAAATTGGCAGGTGCGGAAATACCAACTGAAACTTGGCCATCTGTCATACAGGTTGTTGACAGTCAGATTTTGGCGAAGAAATTGCCATACTCGTTGTTTTCTTTTCAGGTTGAACTGGATAAAGAGATTCCGCAAGGCTTTAAACGTGAATGGCAAAGCACAACAATTATGTTACCTGAGCAACATACCGCCTATGCAATTCAATGGTTTGCACTGGCAATTACTTTAACTATACTTTTTATTTGGTACACTTTTAAAAGCAATGATGAATGAGCAACAAAAGAAAAATCGATTATTAATTTTAGGTATTTTCAGCTTAACTATTATTCCCTTTTTAATTGCCTGGGGTTTAAAGGAAAATCCC
>CAIKYI010000085.1 GCA_903831545.1 uncultured Methylobacter sp.
GTAACAGCACAGACTGAAAATGTGGCGCGCGTGGCAGTGGGCTATTCTTTCTTCCATTGGGGTATAAGTCAGTGGTCCGTCTTTGCAATTGTCGGGTTGGTCATGGGATTTGTACAATATCGCAAGAAAAAAGATGGACTGGTCTCGACAGCACTGGAACCGGTTACCGGAAACAATAAAATTGTCAAGGCAACAATAGATTCATTTTCGGTCATTGCCACGGTGATGGGGATTGCAACTTCATTGGGGCTGGGCATCTTGCAAATCAACGGGGGACTGGATACCTTGTTTAAAATAGGAAATTCGTCCTTAAATCAATTTATTATTATATTTATCATTTTTATTGCCTACATGTTGTCATCCTCGACAGGACTGAATAAAGGCATTCAATATTTAAGCAATATAAACCTTGGCATTGCGCTTGTTCTGATGGCTTTTGTTTTCATGGCCGGGCCAACTGTTTTTATTTTGGAAATTTTTGTACTAGGCATTGGCGATTACATCACGAACTTCATTCAGTACAGTTTGAGACTTGAACCGTATAAAAAAGGAACCTGGGTCAGAGAGTGGACCATATTTTATTGGGCCTGGGCGATTGCCTGGTCTCCTTTTGTCGGCGCTTTTGTTGCGCGGGTGTCCAAAGGGCGCACGATTCGTGAATTCATCATGGGAGTGATGATCATTCCGCCTGCCATTGCCTGTTTATGGATTGCCGTTTTTGGCGGGACGGCTTTGTGGAATGATTTGAACTACCAAACCGGCATTGCAGAGGCTGTCAATGTTGATGTAACGAGCGCACTCTTTCAAACCTATCTGCATTTGCCGCTACCTGATATTTTATCGGTTCTTTCCATCTTTTTGATTTTTACTTTTTTGGTGACTTCAGCAGATTCAGCAACCTACATTTTGGCTAGCATGACGACCAACGGAAGCCTCGTGCCGCCTCTGTTTGCCAAACTTGTCTGGGGCATTTTGATGGCGGCGATTGCGGGGGTGTTGTTGTATGCCGGTGGACTAGAGGCGCTGCAAACGGCATCACTGATTTCTGCATTGCCGTTTACGGTGATCTTGCTGCTGTTGCTTATATCAATTGGCAAGTTACTGAGAAAAGAAACGATTCCAATCCGTAGTGCTGATTTAAAACGGTTTGAGCGTTTGCAAAAGGCAAGTAAAGAAAAAAATAAATAAGCCGGTTCGCTTTGACGGCGCGAATCCGAGGGCAAGTCCAAGTTGGAATGCGACTGGCTCAAAAAAGTCAGGGATCGACCTGCCGTGACGCGAGTGGCCTGGATTGCTGATGACAAGAACATCTCTGTCATCCGGCAAGGCCAGTTGGCGTGCAGCTCGCGCCAGCCTGCATGCCGGGCAGACGCCGAAGGTATCGGCCGGGCAGGGCAATCATTTTACAAGCTGATTGACGAGTAGCAGGCGCAGCGACCGTTCGATGGCAGCCGCAAGAGGATGCTGTATTTAATGGATTAGAGCCGGCGTCGGGGCGCACAGTTCGCCGGTGATGCCTTCGCGAAGGTGCTCAAGCGCGAAAAGGTGACGATCAACATCGATGGACGGGAATAAGGATGGCGCCAGCAGCAAC
>CAIKYI010000086.1 GCA_903831545.1 uncultured Methylobacter sp.
AGCAAGTTAAATACATGGTAATGGCTTTTTATAAGGATATTAAGAATACTTTCACAGTCTCCCCAGTTCGGCCGAGCCACCCGCCAGTTAACAGTTTTAGCGCAGCTCAGGCCAAGCTGGGGCTTGGCGTTCCTGCTTAATCGCCTTCCTCTTTATCATCTTCATCGGTCGCCATATCCGAAATCTCTTTTAAGCGTGAGATTGCTTTAAAATTAATACTGTTTTCAGGGTAAAAACCTTCGCTATCGACTGTGCCAGCGGGTTGTCCGGTCAGTAATTCCAGAGTTTGGTCGACGCTGGAAACCACGTAAACCGCAAACAGTCCTGCCGCAACAGCGTCAATTACTTCCTTTTTTAACATCAGGTTGCGCTTGTTGGCTGCCGGAATAATGGCGGCGTGTTGGCCGTCCAGGCCACGCGCCTGACAAAGTCTGAAGAAGCCTTCTATTTTTTCGTTAACGCCACCGACAGCCTGCACTTCACCGTACTGGTTGATTGAACCGGTGACAGCAAAGGATTGTTTAATCGGCGTTCGCGTTAATGCAGAAATCAGGCAGCAAAGTTCGGCAAGCGAGGCGCTGTCGCCGTCGATATAGCCATAGGATTGCTCAATGGCTATGCTGCCGGAAATGGCCAGGGGGAATTCCTGGGCATAGGTGTGGCCTAAATAGCCGGTCAGGATCATGACGCCTTTGGAATGAATGGCCTGGCCCAATTCAACTTCCCGTTCAACATCGACGATACCTCTGGAGCCCGGATACACGCTGGTGGTAATGCGTACCGGCGCGCCAAAGCTGCTGCCGCCGACTTCCAGTACGGTTAAGCCGTTGACTTTACCGACGGCCTCGCCTTCGGTGTCAATCAGAATGGTACCTGCCAGCATTTCTTCGAGGATATTTTCGGGCATTCTGCCGTTACGATGTTCTCTTGCGGCCAGCGCCTGTTCGATATGCGCCCTGTCGCAAATCGGCTGATGGTCGCGTTTGCAGAACAGGTTGGCTTCGGCGATGATTTCCAGCGAGTCTTTGATGCGCGCAGAAAAATGATGCTGGTTTTCAGAGAGTCTGCAACTGTGCTCAATCAGGCATTCAATGGCGGTTCGCGTTAACGGTTTGCCGCCCGAATCTGCGGCCTGTTTAATCATCAACAGGATAAAACGTTGCGTAGAGTCGTCGTTACGCGGAATGTAGTTGTCAAAATCGGCAAGGATTTTAAACATTTCGTTAAATTCGTCATCCAAATCTTCCAGCAGATAATAAATATCCCTGGAGCCGACCAGTATTACTTTAACATTTAACGGAATAACTTCGGGTTTGAGGGTGATGGTGTTGATGCCCAGATCAGAATAGGGCGATTCGATTTCAATGCGACCGGATTGCAGGGCGCGTTTAAGTCCTTCCCAGACGAACGGATAATTGAGCAGTTTTTCCGCATCGATAATCAAATAACCGCCGTTGGCCCGGTGCAGGGAACCGGCGCAAATACGGCGATAATTGGTGACCAATGCGCCCTGATCACTGACATATTCAATGCGACCAAACAGGTTTTGATAAATGGGGTGTGGTTCGTAAATAACCGGCGCGCCGTCTTCGAGTTTGTTATCGACCAGGATATTGGGTGTGTAAAGCTCGGTCAGTAACAGCCGTTTAGTGGTGGAATCTTGTGGTTCCGGAGTTCGAGCCGGCATCAGGTAATCGGGAATGGTGGTGGCCAGACTTTTTTGTATTTCGGCTAAAAAGGTAATGACATCGTCGATATTTTGGTAACTGTCATTTAGTTCTGCAAACAGCGGCTCTATTGCCAGATTGATGGTGTCTGTATCCAGTTGTTTGACTTTTTCAACCATGGCTCTGCGCCACTGCGGCATTTCCAGCAACACTTCGGTAAGGCTTTCTTCCAGTTCTTCAACGTGCTTATGAAAAATTTCGCGTTCCGGCAGCGACAGTTGCGAAAACTGATCTTCAGTCAGTGCCTTGTTGTCCTGAATGGGGGCAAAAGTAATCGATTCGGTTTCTCTGAACAAGGCAATGCTTATGGACTGGGCCTGTTTATCGACTATATCGATGGCGGTGTTATAAAGCTGATTGTAATGGCGTTCGATGGCGCTCTTTTTTTGTTGATAAGCGGGGCTTTCAAAAGCGGCAGGAAACGTCGCCAATAAGTTGTCGATCAGTTTTTCGATGTCTTTGCTAAGTGTCAGACCATGCTCGGCCGGCAATTCAAGTGCGACCGGTTCTCTGGAGTTATCAAAATTATCGACATAAGCGTAGGAGGGCGGTGCC
>CAIKYI010000087.1 GCA_903831545.1 uncultured Methylobacter sp.
ACCGATCTTGCCGATTATCTGGTGCGCAAAGGCATGGCTTTTCGCGATGCGCATGAAGTGGTTGGTTTGGCGGTTCGTTTGGGTATTGAAAGTCAACGTGATCTTTCTGAATTGTCGTTGCCAGAGCTACAGCATTTTTCGGGTTTGATTACTGAGGACGTTTTTGACTATTTAACCCTGGAAGGTTCGGTCGCGGCCCGAAAACATATTGGTGGCACGGCACCTGAGACGGTCAGGTTTGCAATAAGGACGGCACGACAAGCCATGTTATAAGCGTCCATGTGCTCGGCTTAATGACTGCAATCAGGAAATGGAGTCTCCTAGATGCCAGCTGATTGTTTTATTTCATGCAAGTTCCTTAGCAATTATGTTTTCTGGTCAGGATGAGGCGTTTAGTCTAAGTTGTGGGTTCTGGAAGAGCGCCCAGAATTTAAATATTTGCCTTATAGCGTTGGTATAAGAGATAACATTGTCATTATGATAAAAGCACACCCTGAGCCCTCCATCCATTTAGGATCACCCGGCGAAGACATTAGCATACAAGATCTTCAGACGATCAAGCAGCGCTTTAAACGTTTAAACCAGCATCGGGAGCAGCGCGTGCAGGAGTTTCTCCAGCCGCGCCAGCAAGCATTTCTGGATTTACTACCCTTGCTCTTTCATTGCAACTTCCCCATGTTGCCAGGTTTTATTTCCTCTGCGACACCCGCAGGAATACCCGATTACTATCCTGGCATGCGCTCGTTAAATGCTGCCAGACAACTGGCCAAAAACTTCAGCTATACCCGAGTCGGATCGCACATTTATCCTATTGAAGGGCTGTTTTTAATGGGTAGCGTCGGCAGTATCGCTTTTTCAAAAACCAGTGATATGGATATCTGGATTTGCCACCAATCCGGCTTATCGGCTGCCTGCCTTGACGAATTGCAAAAAAAAGCCACGGCACTAGAGGTTTGGGCTGCTTCGTTATGCCTGGAAGGGCATTTCTTTTTAATGGACAGCAAACAATTTCGACTGGGTCAAAATGCGCCGCTTTCGACAGAAAGCAGCGGTCAAACGCAACATTACCTGTTGCTTGAAGAGTTTTACCGAACAGCCATTTATATTGCCGGTAAGAGTCCGGCTTGGTGGCTGGTTCCTCCGCATGAGGAAGGGAATTACACGCGCTATATCAAGCATTTACTAGATAATTTGTTCATACACGAGTATGAGATTATCGATTTCGGCGGTTTTGATGCCGTGCCGGCGGATGAGTTTATCAGCGCAACATTTTGGCATCTGTATAAAGCATTGCATTCGCCGCACAAATCGCTATTAAAACTTTTATTAATGGAATGCTATGCCAGTGAGTATCCTTTAACAGAATGGCTGTGTCAGGATATAAAAAAAGCGGTTTATCAGGGGAAGTTTATGATGGCAGACCTTGACCCGTATTTTCTTATTTATCAGAAAGTTGAAAAATACCTGCAAAAAAACCATAGTCAAGGCCGCCTTGCGCTTGCGAGGCAGTGCTTTTATCTAAAAGTAATGGGCTCATCGCAGAATGCCATGAGTTCTCAGACCCGGTCTGATCGGGAACAATACATGCAATTTATCGCCAAGCAATGGGACTGGCCGGCATCCACCATTGACAGTCTTAAATATTTACGGTTTTGGACTATAAAAAAAGCGACATCAGAACATGTCGTTATTGTGCAGCAGTTGACCCACTGTTACCGGATGATTATGGGTTTTGCCCGGGATCATGTGGTCCAAAACCAGGAAAACAGTAATGATCTTAGATTGATCGGAAGAAAGCTCAATTCATTTTTAGAAAAAAAACCGGGGAAAATTGAAATTATTACCACTCGCGAGGAGGTTCACACAAAAGAAAGCGCGTTAGCCATTGTTGAAAGTCGACTTCCTGGCGACCAAAATCTCTGGGCCTTGTATCCAAAAAATGAGCAACAGGCTGTGGAGATAGAGCCGATACAAAAGAGCAGAACTTTAATTGAGATTTTGTGCTGGCTGGTTGTCAACAGGCTTTACCACAAACAACTTCAGCTCCAGTTGAGTGCTTATTCACTTAAAATGCCGAATGAAGAACTGCATTCAATCCTGACGCAGATTAATTATTTTTTAACACAGAACTTTAGTTGCGATCCTCCGCTGTCAGTTTATCAAAGTGTCAAAGTCCCGCTTAATTCATTAATTCTTATCAACATGGGCGTCTCTGATGACGACGATGGTCTGTGCGTTATGAGTGACCGTTTTGATGCGCTGAGTTACGGCATGAGCCGCGAGTGTTTTATTCAAACCATAAACAGAATTTCACTTTCCAGTTGGGGTGAAATCACAACCAGTCAGGACGAAGGTATAGAAGGCCTGTTCAATTGTTTTACGGATATTATAAATAACAATAAAGACTCGCTATCGTCAACCCATCTGAAATTTGTTTGTCATACGCCGGCTCGTGCCAAAGGAATTGTTTTTCGCGTTGAGGCGGTCTACAACACGCTGGTTACCCTGTTTTCAAAGCATCATGCCAATCGCTCGCTCCGTTATGTGTTATCGGGTGGCACCTCGTTTTATGTGTTTCGATGCACAAATAGAAGCCTGAGCTATAAAGCGCTGGCCACAAAAAAAATGCTTTTGAATGAATTGGCCAGTCCCCAGGAGCAATTTGGAGCGCTGCATTTTGATTCTTCTGTACTTGAAAAAACGCCGGTTCATCTCATATACACACTGAACAAGCCTAAGGTCATCCAGGTTTTTTATTATGTAAACAAGTCTACGGTTAGCGTTTATATTGTTGATGAAAAAGGCGCTCTTTACATTCAACAGCACAACAATGCAAATCCGCGACATCTGTTAAACCAATATGCTGTCTTTTTGGAGTCGATCCTGAGTCGTAATCTTATCGAAACCTTATTGACCATTGAGTATTACGAAATAAAGAAAAACCAGCTTGGCGTTTTTGCTTATAATCCGGTTCAAATCAAACCCATGTCGTCGAACAAGGAATTGAATCTGCGCATTGCCGGGGAAGATACCCATAAAGGTATTATTTATTCGATCTACTGTAATGAAAGCGAGTTTTCCTCGTTGGATTATGGCAATCAGGTCTTTTATGCGGCCTATCAACACATACTTCAGTTCAGAAATGGCAAGATGGATTATCCTATTTATATCACCGATATAGACTTGCCGCTTTCGGCTTTCCGCATAGATAACCCGGAACAATTGCAAACCATTCATTTATTAAACTATAAACAGAAAA
>CAIKYI010000088.1 GCA_903831545.1 uncultured Methylobacter sp.
CCCAAGCTAATATTCCTGAGTTTGAGGAAAACCAATTTCGAAAAGGTAAAGACTTTTTAGTTTGGTTTGATCAGCAACTTGATGAAGTTGCATGTTTTTTGTAGCGGGCAGTTAATCTGGCTTATCTGTTTTAAGCTGATGTTAATTGGTAGGCAGGTTAATATCCGATTTACCGGGCCGAGCACCGAAGCTTTTAACAGGATAAGCCCGTCAGGGATGCCGCGCGTTTCCAGAGGGACAGGAGTCCCTTTTGGCAACCTCCTGTTAAAAGTGAGGCGCGCAGAATCAAGCGTAACCGGGTTGCCTTTCTTTTGGATACTTTTCTTTGGCCACGCAAAGAAAAGTATCTCGCCTTCGGGTGCGAGATCCCGATTCAAAAGATCTGTCGCGATAGCGACACTACTTATAAAAAGAACAACGCATGTTTGCTGACTGCGACGATCGCAATATAAATAAAACAGGCAACAGCACCGGCAAAAGCCTGCCAACGCAGAGTACCCTGACTTTTGATGGCTAAAGTTCCAAGACCGACATAGCCCAGCAAAACGATTAGTTTGGCGACAATCCAGCCATACTCGCCTGATAACCATGAACCCTGAAAAACCAGCGTAAAACCAGTGACCAGTAAAATGGTATTGACGATATGCGGCCCGATTTTTATCCATTTTATATCCAGTAGCTCCGGACGGTTTTGCGCCAGAAACACTCTGCCGACAAAACTGACAATAGACAATAAAACAAAAGTAAGGTGTAACATTTTAATCATGCGGTACTCCTGGGGTTAAAAATAGTATTATTGGATACATGGGGCGCTTGCCGATGTTGCAGTAGTATACCTCGAAAAACCAGAGGGTCTTTTATCTGGGTAATGTCACCGGGACGTGGATACAATTGATGCTCCAGACGAGATAACCAAAAACGTAATGCCGCAGCCCTGAGCATGACCGGCCAATATGTTTTTTCCATCGCTTCCAGTGGCCTAAGCGATTGATAGGCCGCTAACAACTCGGAAATCTTTTCTGAATTGACCTTGCCATGATTACAACACCAATCATTTGCCGTTATCGCAATATCTAGCAATAAAAAGTCGGTGCAGGCGCTGTAAAAATCCAGCAAACCACTGAGGCGGTCAGCAACAAACAACACATTATCCCGGAATAGATCTGCGTGAATCACGCCTCGCGGCATATTATGCGGGCTATGCTCCGCTTGAAAAGCCAGTTCATCGTTAACAAGCGCAATATCATCAGTCGCTAAATGCGCGACGATTTTTTTATAGACTACTTTGCACCAGCTTAAATCATTGCTGTTATTTACAGGAAAATCATAGTTCTCAGTGCAACGATGCAAACTCGCAAGCTGCAAGCCGATTTCCTGGCAATGTAAAATTGATGGGGATTCAAGGGCTACACCGGCTAAATGCTTGAATATCGCCGCCGGTTTACCATTAAGCTGGCCTAACAGGTTTGACTGTCTGTCGCTTTGTGGACTGGGACATAACAGACTGTTTTGGCCCAGATGCGCCAATAACTTTAAAAAATGCGGTATATCGTTGGCTGTCAGTGATTCAAATAAGGTCAGGACAAAGCATCCCTCCTCAGTTGTCACTAAATAATTGGTATTTTCGATGCCGTCTTTTATGCCCTCAAAACTGAGAACCATGCCCAAGGCATAATGGCTAAAGAATTGATCAAGTTGCGGGCGTGTTATACGAGTAAAAACAGACACTGCTTAAGTAACTACCATTCCAGTAATTTCCACATTTGGACGTCAGAGCCTCTATCCAGGTCGCTACGGCGAACATCCATTTTTCCATCGCCATTGGTATCGAGAAAATAATAGGGAGGACCTACTACCGGTATGACTTTTATCATATAAAGTTTGCCACTACGACGATATTCCTGAATGGTCTCTTTAGCTTTACGAATAATAGTAATGTCAGGTTCCATTGTTTCACCATTTTGCACAGGCAAAGGCAAATCCGGAGCCTCGGGTAAAGCCTCAAGAACAGGCGGTGGTTGCTCATCGACAGCATAGGCCGGAAAGGCAAGCAAACTCAGTAGAATAAAACGTCGCATCGACTAACTCATTTAAAGTAGAAACTATTGCTATGTTATTACAGTTTTTACCCGCTTGCTTAACTAAAACACCTATGCCAAATGACTGCAGAAACA
>CAIKYI010000089.1 GCA_903831545.1 uncultured Methylobacter sp.
ATCTCACTTAAAAAAATTGCCCATAAAGGCGATGAAGCCTTCAGTATGCCTATTCCTAAATCCTTTTATTGGCGGCAGCGCAGAGGTTATTATCGGGTAAAATCGCCGATTGCAAATCCGGGTTATTGTCATCTGCCCGTAAACGGTAAAGAGCCCTTAGACCTTAAGTTATCTGATATCAGCCTTACAGGTTTTGCAATGTATAATGTTTCCTGCGAAGTTTCTGCGTTACTGGTGATTGGTCAGGCATTCAAGCTATGCAAGATAGTACTTCCCGGTGTGGGTGAAATTTCGGTTTCTTTTGAGGTTTGTAACAAGCTGATTTTAAATACAGACAAGTTACACAAAATTCAAAAAATCGGCTGCAAATTCCTTGATGTTAACAATTCGGATGAGCAACTTATTCAGCGCTATATCCAGCAAATCCAAAGAGAAACTTTAGTTAAAAAGTGATCGGTTTTAAAGGGTTATGTGCAATAGCCGTTCAGGTGCCAAAATATTTATCTCTTTGTCATTGTCGACAGGTAAGTTCCATTATTCAGGTTGTTTTAAAAAAATCACTCCAGCAAAAGCTCTGAAAACATCGCTACGCACCGATTAGGCTTTGCTATGCGGCTACATTGGCGGGTATTTTTTGCTCGTTACCTTATTGGATGTAGAATGGAGAGAATAAAAATAAAAATAAAAAAGCCGGTTATCAATGTCAACTAAAGCACGATTCGTAAATACCCCTTTTCTTCAGGATTTTATTAAGTATTTTTTGCCTAACTCACAGGCCGTGGCACTCGCTATTATTTTGGTTGTCAGTTTTGTGCTGATTTATTCCTTGTCTGATTTGTTAATGCCTGTTTTTGTTTCAATCGTAATGGCTTATTTGCTTGAAGGCTTGATAGGTAAGGCAGAAAAACTGAAAATGCCGCGTCTTCCTGCCGTCTATCTGGTTTTCTCAATATTCATGGCCTGTTTGGGTTTTTTACTGTTTTATTTGATGCCAATTGTTTCTCAGCAGGCTGTTGAGCTTGTGCAGCATATTCCGGAGATAATCAGTAGTGCGCAAACCGGGATTTTGCGCTTACCGGAAATATATCCCACATGGGTTTCAGAAAGTAAAATCCAACAAATGATGTTTGCAGTACAGCGTGAATTGTTAACCTACGGACAAAACGTATTGTCACTTTCTGCCGCTTCGGTTGTGGGCTTGGTCAGTGTAATGATTTATCTGTTTTTGGTGCCGATGATGGTGTTCTTTTTGCTAAAAGATAAACAGCTGCTGGTCACCTGGTTTTTGCAGTTTATGCCGCGAGACAGGCATTTGACCGAGCGGGTCTGGGAAGAGGTTGACATGCAGATCGGCAATTATGTGCGCGGCAAGTTTTCCGAGGTTTTTATTCTCTGGGCAATTAGTTATGTAACCTACGCGGCCATGGGCTTGAATTACGCCATGTTACTGGCTGTTTTAATGGGCCTGTCTGTGGTTATTCCCTATGTGGGGGCAACCTTGGTTACCTTTCCTGTGCTGGGCGTCGCTTATTTTCAATGGGGCTTGGGTGGTGACGAGTTTATGTATATTCTTATTGCCTATTCAATTATTCAGGCCCTGGACGGCGTGGTTTTAGTGCCGGTGTTATTTTCCGAAGCGGTTAATTTGCATGCCATAGCCATTATTGTGGCTATTTTGTTTTTTGGCGGTTTGTGGGGATTTTGGGGGGTGTTTCTGGCTATTCCGCTGGCAACTGTTGTTAAGGCAGTACTCACTGCCTGGCCACGGATTGGAGATAAAAACCTGGATGCCGGTTACTGATTTATAGCTTGAGTAGGGGCGAATTCATTTACCCCTACCTAATAAATTTCGCCTTAGGATTTGGTAAAAAATAACTTCCCGTTTGATATAGGATGCGCCTCGTTCCTCGGCACATCCTAAAGACGCAGTTTTTTACGGAAATTATTTTTCACTGAATCCTTAGTATTTTTTCTTGTCCCGACCTGACCAGTATTCCGTCGCCAGCTGTTGGGCTTGTTCTTGCGTGTCAACTTTGCCCAACAATTTAAGCGCGATTGCCGCTGTGCCAATGATAGAGGCGGTAGCAAAGTCGTCTTCAGTTTTGCCTTGCCAGATTAACGCCAGTTGTTGCGGATCTAGCAAATCGGGTTTGACATGACGATGAGTGAATAAAGCCGGCCAGTTTTCGTCGGATAATTCACCGTTGTGCACACTTTGCACCAGGCATTCCATGTCAGGATTGCGTTCGGTCTCACCACCTTCGCCTTTTAAAACTGCCATGTGTGGCTGTTTGACCAAGGCTGCGGCTTGTTGGTGAACAGGTCGATAGCCTGGATGAAATATGCCCTGAATACTGTAATCCGCATTGAAGGGATTTAATAAGCGCACCAGGGTATGAACCGGAGAACGTAAACCCAGTATCGGTCTGAGCTCTATAATTTCATGCAGTTTGGGACAAAAATGTTCCAGCGATAAATAGCTGAAATGCTGTTGCTCAAGTTGCTGTTTGGCTTCTGTAATAGATGTTGCGCATTTAAGTCCCAAATATTCCAGCATATTTTCGGTGTATAGCCGACCCTCAGTATGGCCGCTTGCGCCATGCATAAAAACAGTGATGCCGTTTTCTGCCAGTAATAAAGCCGATAATAAAAACCAGGGTAAATGTCGACGTTTTCCTGCATAGGAAGACCAGTCCAAATCAACTTTAGCGGTATTATCCAGTCGCTTAAACGATTCGTGCGCCGCCAGGGCAAAACCGGCCAATTCTTCTGGCGTTTCTTCCTTAACGCGCATTAACATTAAAAAGGCGCCTAACTGAACGGGCAGTACCTGATCGGTCAGGATCATGTTCATTGCAAAATAGGCTTCCTCCTGAGTTAAAGGTCTTGAGCCTTTTTTGCCTTTGCCCAGGATGCGGACGATTTCTGCGAACGGATGCTCCGCGTGAGGCGTTTGTTGATGATGAGTCAGGGTCATAAGGTAAATTTAAAATAATGGTCGATTAACAAAGCGACAAACACAATGGTTAGATAAAACAGCGAATAAAAGAACGTTCTCATCGCGGTTTTATCGTCTTTTCTGTACATCATTAAAATTGCGAAATAAATAAAACCAAGGCCTAAGGGCACTACGGCGGCAAGATAAATCAGACCACTCATGCCGGTTAAATAAGTCAACAGGGTAACAATCAGTAATAACTACGAATAAAGTAAAATCTGCAGACGGGTAAATTCCACGCCGTGCGTTACCGGCAACATCGGGATGCCAACTTTGGCGAATTCCTTGCGTTTGGCGATGGATAACGGCCAGAAATGCGGCGGCGTCCAAACGAAAATAATTAAAAACAACAGCAATGAATAAGGATGCACCTCGCCGGTCATCGCGCTCCAACCAAGCAAGGGCGGTGTAGCGCCAAAAGCGCCGGCAATAACGATATTTTGCGGGGTCATCCGTTTAAGATAAACCGTATAAATAATCGCGTAACCCAGTCCCGATAAAAAAGTAAGAATTGCGGTTAAGGCGTTCACCAGAGTAAAGAGTAAGGCCATTGAAATGGCTGCCAGCAGCAAGGCAAACATTAAAACATGATTGGCTTTTAATTCGCCTTTGGGTAAAGGACGGTTTTTATTACGTTCCATCTGTGCATCGGCTTCACGATCAATATAATGATTAATCGCGGCAGCCGAGGCGGCGGCCAGCGCAATTCCGAGGCTGCTGTAAATAAAGAGATCAATCGGAGGCAGTCCGGGTACGGACAATAACATGCCGGCAATTGCAGTAAAAACGATTAGCGCCACCACGTTGGGTTTGCATAATTCAAGATA
>CAIKYI010000090.1 GCA_903831545.1 uncultured Methylobacter sp.
ACCTCCACGGGGTTGCCCCCACCAGCACCTGAAGCTGGCGTGTCTACCAATTTCACCACCTCGGCAGAGGCTAGCTGTAAAAGCTAAAGTGAGCCGGCACTATAACCATCCTCTTCGGTCTTGTCAATTAAGCATGAAGTATTTGGCTGAATTTAAAGAAATTCGGCTTAGATGTGATAGTGTTATTGTAAGTAAAATGTGAGTTATTTTCTTCATAAACCCCAAATACTTTTCTCTTTCTATCCTAATCGATATACTAAGCACATACATTAAGACAGGTCTATTGCATCCATCCTCTTTATTTAATAATTTAAATGACATTAAAGTCTAAAAAAGACGTTGATTTTAGTTCAACAAATGATCCATATGCTCAGCGCGAGGCTGAGAAATATGATAATCCAATTCCCAGTCGAGAATTGATTCTCCAATTTATAGATCATGCAGGGAAGCCATTAGGGCGCGAAGAAATCGCAGAGGCGTTTTCTCTTGAATCTGAAGATCAGTTGGAGGCTCTTCGTCGCCGTTTGAGGGCAATGGAAAGAGATGGGCAATTGTTATTTAATCGCGGTAAAAAATACTGCCTGGTTAACAATGAGGATTTAATTGCAGGGCGTATCATCGGCCATGCAGATGGTTTTGGCTTTATTAAACCCGACGATGGTTCGGATGACTTGTTTTTGTCCCCAAGGGAAATGAATCCTTTGCTGCACAACGATCGCGCGTTGGTAAGAGTTGCAGGGGTTGATAAGAAAGGTCGCAGGGAAGGGGCCGTTGTTGAAATTTTGCAGAGAAACACGCATCAGGTTGTAGGCCGCCTCTATAAAGATGATGGATTTACCTATGTGGTGCCTGATAACAAGAATATTGCGCAAACAATTCTGATTAAAAAAGACGGCATAGGCAACGCAAAACAAGGCCAAATTGTCGTAGCCGAAATTACCGAACAGCCGACTAAACTTCGACAACCTATTGGGCGAATCATTGATGTTATGGGCGAGCACATGGCCCCTGGAATGGAAATCGAAATGGCGATTCGTTCCTATGAGTTACCAAATCAATGGCCAGATGCGTTACTGGAAGAAATCAAACCGTTACAAAAAGAGGTGCCAGAAGCTGCAAAGCTGGAAAGGGTTGATTTGCGGGCAATACCTCTAGTCACCATTGATGGCGAAGATGCACGGGATTTTGACGATGCCGTCTATTGCCATAAAACACCCAAAGGCTGGAAGTTGCTGGTTGCGATTGCCGACGTTTCACATTATGTCCAAATAAATTCCGAACTGGATAAAGAAGCTCAAAAACGCAGTACTTCGGTGTATTTTCCTGAGCAGGTCATACCGATGTTGCCAGAGATTTTATCTAACGGCCTGTGTTCACTTAATCCCCAGGTCGATCGTTTGTGTATGGTGTGTGAACTATTCATTGATCAGCAGGGGCAGGTTGTTCGATCACGTTTTTTTGATGCGGTAATGAGTTCACATGCCAGGCTGACCTACAATGAAGTTGCGGCAATGCTGGTTGATGGTGATCAGGCTTTGGCTGATAAATATAAAGACCTGATGCCACATTTGCAGGAGCTATATTCGCTATTTAAGGTTATGCGAGTCAGTCGCGAGCAACGCGGTGCAATGGATTTTGACAGCCAGGAAACCCGTATTGTTTTTGGTTCTGAACGTAAAATTGAAAAAATTGTGCCGGTGGTGCGCAATGATGCCCATAAATTGATTGAAGAGTTTATGATTACCGCAAACATGGCGGCGGCGCGTTTTTTAAATGGAAAAAAAATGCCCAAGCTGTTGCGAATACACGATGGTCCGAGTGCCGACAAGCTGCTTAATTTAAAAACATTTCTTGGTGAGGTTGGTTTGAGCTTGGGCGGCGGCGCCAAACCGACGCCTTTGGATTATATGCATTTGATGGAGTCCATTAAGGGCAGGCCTGATGCGCATCTGATCCAGACCGTATTGTTGCGTTCTATGTCTCAGGCTGTTTACAGTCCGGAATTAAAAGGTCATTTTGGTCTGGCGCTGGAAGCCTATGCGCATTTCACATCACCTATTCGTCGTTATCCTGATTTGTTGGTGCATAGAGCTATCAGACATTGTCTTCAAGGCAAGTCAGTGGAAAGTTTTTTCTATGGCGTTCCTGATATGGTTGTCTTGGGAGAGCAATGTTCAGCTAATGAGCGACGCGCGGATGATGCCACAAGAGATGTGGTAAGTTGGCTCAAGTGCGAATATATGATGGATAAGGTAGGCGAGGAATTTTCCGGTATTATTTCTGCGGTTACTTCGTTTGGCTTTTTTGTTGAACTGGCAGAAATATACGTAGAAGGCTTGGTTCATATCAGTAACCTGGCTCAGGATTATTTTCATTTTGATCCAATCAGTCACCAGTTAAAAGGCGAGCGAACCGGCATTAATTATCGTCTGGGTGATAGTGTCAATGTCAGAATTGCCCGTGTTGATCTGGATGAAAAAAAGATAGATTTTAACCTGGCAGAAATTCAGGCTGAAAAAGCTAAACCCAAGAAAAGACGTCGCAAGAAATGAAATTTAGCAAAATATACGGCATTCACTCGGTTCAATCCGCTTTAGATTATTCTCCCAAAAAAATAGGTAAAGCCTGGGTAGACAGCCAGAGGCAAGATAAAAGATTGTCACAGTTAGTCGAGGATTTGTTGGACTTAGGGATGGAACCGGAAAAAGTAGACCGGAAAAAGTTGGACAAACTTGCTGATAGCAATAATCATCAAGGTATTGTCATTGAAGTTGAAATGCCGGCCGAGTTATCAGAAAGCGACCTGAAAAATCATGTTTTGATGTTGTCGGGTGTTGCTTTATTTCTGGTGTTGGATAATGTCCAGGATCCGCATAATTTTGGTGCTTGTCTTAGAACGGCAGATGCTGCTGGTGTTCATGGTGTAATTATTACCAAAGACAATGCCACGGGGATTACGCCGACTGTCTGTAAAGTAGCTAGTGGCGCAGCAGAAACAGTACCTGTTTATCAGGTAACTAATCTGGCCAGAACCCTACGCTGGTTAAAAGAGCAGGGCATCTGGGTCATGGGCGCGGCTGGCGAAGCTACGCAGACGGCATATCAAACCGATTTTACGGTGCCTTTGGCGATTGTTGTCGGAGCTGAGGGTAAAGGTTTAAGACGGTTGACCAAGGAACAATGCGATGTGCTTGTTAAGTTACCGATGTTGGGTCAGGTAGAAAGCCTTAACTTATCCGTTGCAACGGGGGTGTTGCTTTATGAAACCGTAAGGCAGCGGTTAGTTATATAGCCAATGCAAATAAAATCAAATATTTATACCAGTCTTATTTATTCTGAGGCAGAACAAGTGGGAGCTTGTATTGATGCCTATGCTTGAAGGCATTGGCTTAAGTTGTATTCGCGATGACCGACTGCTCTTTGAAGAACTGACTTTTAAATTGGTTTCAGGGCAGATTTTATTGCTGGAAGGCAAAAATGGTAGTGGTAAAACCTCGTTGTTGCGTATTTTATGTGGTTTTCGGGAACCTGATGCCGGTGAAATACGCTGGTGTGGTGACGCAGTTAATGACAGTCAGTTTCTTGCGCAAATGGCTTATGTCGGTCATTTGGATGGAGTTAAAAGGGAGCTTACCGTACTGGAAAACTTGAAAATTGCCTTGGCCCTCGGTAATACAGGCCACTATTCCATTGACGAGGCTTTAAGCAAAGTCCATTTGGCAGGTTATGATGACGTTCTCGTTCAGGCCTTATCGGCAGGCCAGAAAAGACGTCTGTCTTTGGCCCGATTATTGATAACGTCTAATGTGTTGTGGATTCTGGATGAGCCTTTTACCTCGCTAGACAAGCAGGGTATAGCCCTTATTGAAGCTTTAATGACCGAACATTGCGCTAACGGCGGAATGATTGTTCTTACTTCGCATCATGAAATTGAGTTGCATGATGTCGATGTCCAACGTATTAATTTATCCTGATGTCTTTATCTCACGCATTTTTTGCCATTATTCGGCGCGATCTGGTTTTGGCTTTGCGGCGTCGTTCGGAAATAGCCAATCCACTGCTGTTTTTTGTTCTGGTGATAACGCTGTTTCCCTTGGGGATCGGAGCTCAGCCTCATTTATTACAGGCCATTGCGCCGGGTATTATCTGGGTTTCTGCATTATTGGCGGCGATGTTGTCTTTGGACAGCCTGTTTCGTTCGGATTTTGATGATGGCTCTTTAGAGCAGATCTTATTAAGTCCGCAACCGACTACGGTATTGGTACTGGGTAAAATTATCGCCCATTGGTTGGTGACAGGATTGCCGTTGTTGATTGTAGCTCCGTTACTGGCTGTTTTTTTAGGCATGCCCAGTCATTCTTTAGGCATCCTGTTGCTAACTTTACTGCTCGGAACCCCCGTGTTAAGTTTGATTGGCGCGATTGGCGTTGCTCTAACTGTAGGCTTGCGTCGTGGCGGCATGATTTTGTCGCTGCTGGTCTTGCCTTTATATGTGCCTGTTTTGATTTTTGCCGGTAATGCGGTGCAAATGGCAAGCGCCGGTTTACCGGTTGATGCACAGATTAATATTTTGACTTCAATTTTATTTATGTCTCTGGTTTTAGTGCCTTTACCTGTAGCTGCGGCATTAAAAATGAGTATAAATTGAAAATATCTCGTAAAATATCCAGCTATATTTTTGAATTGGAATAAATGGTTGCGGTAGCGACCATTTTTTTTAATTGTTAAAGCAACTACACGTCAATAATGAGAGTCTACAAAGACAGTCTTTGCATCTTTGATTTTAAGCCTTTTGCCTTGAACCTTTAGCCTGATTTACTATGTTTCTAATACCTGATCCCGTCGGTCGATTCTTTCATCGTATGGCCTCACCGCCACATTTTTACGCATTCACCGAGCGGTTGATGCCGTGGTTGGTGAGCCTGTTTGTGCTTTTAACCGTTGCCGGTCTTTATGGCGGGTTATACCTTGCGCCCGCAGATTACCAACAGGGCGATAGTTATCGGATTATCTATATTCATGTGCCCAGCGCCTGGATGTCATTATTCATTTATGTGGTCATGGCAATTGCAGGTGCAATAGGCTTGGTCTGGCGTATTAAATTAGCAGAGATTGTCGCCATCAGTAGTGCGCCGGTCGGCGCCAGTTTTACTTTTATTGCGTTAGTCACCGGTTCGCTTTGGGGTAAGCCGATGTGGGGAACCTGGTGGGTCTGGGATGCACGATTAACCTCTGAATTAATCTTGTTGTTTTTATATCTTGGGGTCATAGGGTTATATGGTGCCATAGACGATAAGCGTACTGCTTCCAGAGCCGTGGCTATTTTAGCTCTGGTTGGTGTAGTCAATATTCCGGTCATCCATTACTCGGTTGAGTGGTGGAATACTTTGCATCAAGGTCCTACGGTAACAAAAATGGACAAACCTTCCATTCACGTCAGTATGTTAATACCACTTTTGTTGATGGCGTTATCGTTTAAATTTTATTATTTGATTGCCCTGTTACAACGGACGCGGACTGAATTGTTGTTGCGTGAACGCAATGCGCAGTGGGTTAAGACTATGATTTTGGGTTCAAAACAATGAACAGTATTGACGAGTTTTTCGCCATGGGCGGTTATGCCTTTTATGTCTGGACCTCTTACGGCCTGACTTTTGTCGTATTATTGGCAAATATTATTATTCCAGTGGCGCAACGCAGACGTTTTTTACGCACGCTGGCACTCAAGCAAAAACGGCAATAATATGAAACCAGCAAGAAAGCAGCGATTAATACTTATCGGATTGATGGTGATCGGGGCCGGTTTGGCCACCGCCTTTGCGCTCAAATCTTTTAATGAAAATTTGATGTACTTTTTTTCGACAACTGATGTTGTTGAAGGCAAAGCGCCCAAAGAGACTTTATTTCGTTTAGGGGGCATGGTTATTAAAGGCTCGGTGGAAAGACCGAATGACGGACTGATGGTGCGTTTCAAATTGAGCGATTTTAGCAAGGAAGTTACTGTCGAATACACCGGCATCTTGCCTGATTTATTCAGGGAAGGGCAGGGTATTGTGGCCAATGGCAGGTTGAATCCCCAAGGCGTGTTTGTCGCGGAAGAAGTGTTAGCCAAGCATGATGAAAACTATATGCCACCGGAAGTTAAAGGCAGTTTGAAAAACCAGCCTCAGCCAGATAAAGGGCAATAAGAATGATTGCAGAACTAGGACATTTTTCGCTAATTCTGGCCTTATGTATGGCTGTTGTATTAGGAACGTTGCCGATTATCGGCGCTTTTCGAGGACTTTCGGGTTGGGTTGCCGTTGCCAAGCCGGCCGCATTCGGACAGTTATTGTTTATGGCGTTGGCTTACGGTTGTTTAACATATAGCTGTTTGACGCATGATTTTTCCGTCAAGTATATCGCCACTAATTCCAACACTGCTTTGCCTACACTGTATTTGATTTCGGGTGTGTGGGGTGCGCATGAGGGCTCCTTATTATTGTGGGGATTGGTGTTAACGCTATGGACAGGTCTGGTCGCGCTGTTAAGTAAAAATATTCCTGAAGCAACCGTGGCCCGAGTTTTAGGCGTAATGGGCCTGGTTTCTATTGGCTTTATTCTGTTTTTATTGCTGACGTCCAATCCGTTTGAGCGACTGTTTCCGGCACCGCTTGAGGGCCGCGATTTAAATCCCTTGTTACAGGATCCTGGTTTGGCCATACATCCACCCATGCTTTATATGGGTTATGTCGGATTCTCCGTAGCCTTTGCTTTTGCGATTGCCGCTTTACTTGAAGGTCGTCTTGATGCGGCCTGGGCGCGCTGGTCCAGACCATGGACAAACATTGCCTGGATGTTCTTGACTATCGGTATTGCCTTGGGCAGCTGGTGGGCTTATTACGAACTGGGCTGGGGCGGCTGGTGGTTTTGGGATCCTGTTGAAAACGCCTCGTTCATGCCCTGGCTGGTTGGCACCGCATTGATTCATTCGTTAGCGGCCACCGAAAAACGTGGCGTGTTTAAAACCTGGACAGTTTTGCTGGCGATTTTTGCTTTTTCGTTGAGTTTGTTGGGTACGTTTTTAGTGCGTTCCGGCGTTTTAACTTCGGTACATGCGTTTGCCAGTGATCCTGCCAGGGGCTTGTTTATTCTGATTTTTCTGGCTGTGGTGGTCGGTGGATCTTTATTGTTGTATGCGATCAGGGCCCCGTACGTCAAAAGTAGCGCCAGTTTTGAACTGGTGTCCAGAGAGTCGGCAATTTTATTGAATAATGTACTTTTGGTAGTAACAGCCTCCAGTATTTTACTGGGTACCTTATACCCTCTGGTAATTGATGCCTTGGGTTTGGGCAAGATTTCCGTAGGCCCTCCTTACTTTAATGCTGTGTTCATACCGTTAATGGCACCACTGGCAATAGCCGTGGGTCTTGGCATGTTACTGCGCTGGAAAAGAGATAATATTAACGTTATTGCCTTGAAGGTACGCTGGATTGTTCTGGCCTGTGTTGCCGGTGGCTTGCTGATTCCGTTGACCTTGCCGTTTTACTCCTGGGGCGCGGTATTGGGCTTGACCCTGGCGTTGTGGACAGTTGCGATTACCGTGATGACTTTGTTTGAGCGTATGGGGCCGCAGGGGTTTTCCGGGAAACGATTACTAACCATACCGGCCGGATTTTATGGCATGACGGTGGCGCATTTAGGTATCGCAGTTTTTGTTATTGGCATTACCTTGACTTCAGTTTACAGCATCGAAAAAGATGTGCGCATGGCTCCCGGCGATACGTTGGATATGTCCGGCTATATATTTGAATTTCATGGCGTAAAACAAAACCAGGGGCCTAACTACATTGCCCAGCAGGCTTTTGTGACGGTTAGTCACAACGGCAAGGAAGTCGCTAAACTTGAACCGCAAAAACGGGTTTATCAGGTGCAAAAAATGCCAATGACCGAAGCGGCTATCGATGCCGGCTTGTTCCGGGATCTATTTGTAGCGATAGGCGAACCGCTGGGTGACAAGGGTGCCTGGAGCATGAGGATTTATTACAAGTCCTTTATCCGCTGGATTTGGTTGGGCGCATTGTTTATGGCAGCTGGAGGCTTGATTGCTGCTTGTGACCGACGTTATAAAATGTCTGCAACGAGTAAGGTACCGGTTGATGCTTAAGTACATTCTTCCCTTAATATTATTCATTGTATTGGCTGTATTTCTGGCGCTGGGCCTGAACCTGCGTCCCGGTGATATCCCATCGCCGTTGCTGAACAAAGCGGCACCGGCATTTTTAGCGCCCAAGTTACAATCACCAGACGAAAAATTAACCCCCGCCGATTTAAAAGGCAAAGTCTGGCTGTTTAATGTCTGGGCCTCATGGTGTGTTTCGTGCCGAGCAGAGCATCCGATACTCAACCAAATGGCAAAAACCAAGGCTGCCATTATTGTCGGTTTAAATTACAAAGATGAACCGGAAGCCGCAAAGGGCTGGCTGGCGCAATTGGGCAATCCTTACGATGTCAGCATCATGGATCAGGATGGCCGTATCGGCATTGACTATGGTGTTTATGGTGTACCGGAAACTTTTGTTATCGATAAGCAAGGATTGATTCGATACAAACATACCGGCCCGGTTACGGCTGAAGACGTACAACAAATCTTTCTACCCTTAATTGCCAGATTGAAGGCTGAAAATTAATGAAACATTTAGCTATTATTTTTTTGTTGCTTTTTACCGGCTTGGCATTTGCAATTGGTGAATATCGGACTTTTGATAACCCCGAGCAACAAAAAGTTTATGAAAATCTGACTTCCGAATTACGTTGTCTGGTTTGTCAAAATCAAACCATTGGTGATTCCAATGCCGAACTTGCCGCAGATTTGCGCAGGCAGGTATACGAAATGCTGGAACAGGGCAAATCCAAGCAGGAGATTATTCAATTTATGACGGATCGCTATGGTGATTTTGTTTTATATAATCCGCAGTTCAAAGCTAAAACCGGTTTGCTTTGGCTAGGCCCAGTGGCATTTTTGTTGATCGGTCTGGTCACTGTGTTTTTGTTGGCACGGATAAAAAAATCTGCCGCCCCCGGATCATTGGATGCTGATAAGGCAGAAAAATTGGCAAAAATCCGTAATTTGTTAGAGAAAGGTGATCCATCTTGAATGTGCTATTTTTGCTGATCGTTAGCGTAATGATCTTAACCGCTTTTTTGATAGTGTTGCCCCCGTTGTGGCGAAAACAGCCAATCGCAGCTGCAGATCTTGATCAACGCAACATCACTATTGCCCGGCAGAGACTGGTTGAGCTTAAAGAGCAATTGCAAGCCGGCATATTAAGTCAGTTGCTTTATGACGAACAATTGCTCGAACTTGAGCAGGCGCTGAGTGATGATCTTGAGATAAATTCCATTGCTGCCTCAGGCTTGGCAAAAGAAAATGATTCCAAGCCTTTGTCTCAGGGGCGCTGGATGGCGTTGGTCATTATTTTGGGTTTGCCTTTAGTTGCAGCAGCGCTTTATTGGGGGCTAGGCAATTATCAATCGTTAACTCCGGGAGTCCAAACGGCCGCAGCGCAGACAAGTCCAGAGCGGGATCAAATGATCGGCATGGTTGAAGGTTTGGCAAAGCGGCTTGAAAATCAACCTGATGATGCGGAAGGCTGGCTTATGCTAGGCCGGTCATACAAATATCTGGAACAATTTCCCAAAGCTGTTGCAGCTTACGAGCATGCCTATAAATTACTGGGCGATAAGCCAGAAATTATGCTGCTTTATGCTGATGCCCTGGCTTATGTCAACAATGAAGAATTGGCCGGGAAGCCTGCAGAACTGGTATTTAAAGCATTGGCGCAGGAGCCGGAAAATGTTACAGGCCTTTGGCTTGGCGGCATGGCAAAAGCGCAGGCAGGCGAATTTGTGGAGGCTATGGCCTTATGGAAAAAGCTTGAAAAGGTATTACCGCCGGGGTCGGATGCCTTAAAGGAAATACAAGGTCTGATGGCCAAGCTTGCAACCCAGATACCTGCCGGCGAAGCACCAGCGGAAGCAAAAACTGCGCAACCATCTCCAGCAAGCGGAGAGCCAGTGGCAAGTATTGATGTTCAAGTAAGCTTGTCTCCTGAAATGCAAGCCGATCCGGCGGATACCGTTTTTGTTTATGCCCAGGCATTGTCCGGCCCTCAAATGCCTCTGGCCATTGTGCGTAAACAAGTGTCTGAATTGCCCTTAGCCATTACATTGACGGATGCAATGGCGATGATGCCGTCCATGAAATTATCAAATTTCGGGCAAGTTAAATTGCTGGCGCGTATTTCCAAATCAGGCAATGCAATGAAACAACCCGGCGACTTGATTGGCGTTATTGAACTAGTAGCGTTATCTGACAAGAGTAGCCATAAAATAGTCATTAACAGTCAGGTTAAATGATGGATCAATCAATTAAATTCGATTTGGATCTGATTCATCGTTACGATAAATCAGGTCCACGTTACACGTCTTATCCGACAGCCCTGGAATTGCACGAAGGTTTCGGTGACCTTGAATATCGCCGTCATATTGCAAAATCCAATGCTGCAGGCGGGCCGCTGTCGTTATATTTTCATATTCCTTTTTGCGATACCGTTTGTTTTTATTGTGCCTGCAATAAGATTGTCACCAAAAACCGTAAACATGCAGAACCTTACCTGGACAATTTGTGTAAAGAAATTGCCATGCAGGGCGATTTGTTCGATAAAACCAGGGTCGTTAATCAATTGCACTGGGGTGGTGGTACGCCGACGTTTTTAAGTTACGAACAAATGAAAACCTTAATGGACATGACGCGCGAGCATTTCCAGCTAAGAGATGACGACAAGGGTGAATATTCAATAGAAGTCGATCCACGGGAAACCAATGAGCACACCATAAAACAGTTGCGTGAGCTTGGTTTTAACCGGGTCAGTTTGGGCTTGCAGGATTTTGATCCGTCCGTACAAAAAGCGGTTAACCGTATCCAAAGTGAAGAGCAGACCTTTAGTGTTTTGGAAGCTGCCAGGGCTGAAGGTTTTCGTTCAACCAACATTGATTTGATTTATGGCTTGCCGTTACAAACGGTAGCAACATTTTCCAAAACGCTGGATAAAATTTTGGCCGTAGCGCCTGATCGCTTCTCGATTTTTAATTACGCGCACATGCCGGCCCGGTTTAAAACCCAACGTCAAATTAATGATGCCGATATGCCGACGGCTGACGTAAAGCTGGCTATTTTACAAATGGTAGGGCAACGATTAACTGAAGCCGGTTATGTCTATATTGGCATGGATCATTTTGCCAAACCCGATGACGAACTTGCCATTGCCCAGCGGGAAGGGCATTTGTATCGTAATTTTCAGGGCTATTCAACGCATTCGGATTGTGATTTGGTAGGGTTGGGCGTTACTTCAATTGGTCGGGTTGGTGATGCCTATATTCAGAATGTCAAAGAGCTGGAGCAGTATGAACAATTGATCAGTCAAGGGCAGCTACCTGTATTTAAAGGCGTAGAGCTGGATGAGGATGACAAGCTTCGTCGAGCTGTAATTACTCATACCATTTGTCATTTTGAGTTGAATTTCGCAAGTATTGAAAAGCAATTTTCGATTAATTTTGCTGATTATTTTACCCGGGAGCTTGAGGCGCTTGCGCCGATGCAGGCCGATGGATTATTGACAGTAACAGCAGAAGGTATCAAGGTGCAGCCTGCCGGTCGGTTGTTAATCCGAAATATTTGCATGGTATTTGATAAGTATCTGGCACAAAAACAACAGCAGTTTTCAAAAGTGATTTAAGTTGTCTTATGAATGAAGATCGAATTATCGAGTTGGAAATAAAAACCGCCTACCAGGAAGATTTGCTGCAGGCATTGAATACAATAGTCGGCGAACAACAGCAACAAATGGGTCGCCTGGAAGCTACCTGCAGAATGCTGAATGAACGCATTAAAAGCTTGTCTGTCGAAGGTGCAAGCGGAGAAAGTATAGATGAACTTCCACCGCATTATTAGGATTAACGCAACCCGCTGAACAACTGGGTAAATCAATTGTTCAAAGATGTTCGTCAAATTTTTTGGTTAACTGCAACAAGACAAAAACAGCACCGGTGCCGCCGTGTTTAGGTGGCGCAGAGCAAAAAGCCTGGACGTCTTTATGCTGTCTCAGCCATAAATTCAGATCATTTTTAAGCACCGGATGATTGTCTGCGGAGCGATAACCTTTGCCGTGGACGATATGCACGCAACGGCTACCGTCTTCAACACTGTCATGCAGAAAATTCAGCAACTGTTTTTTAGCCTCATTGCTGTTCAGTCCATGCAGATCAATTTCTGCATCCAAGCCAAAATGCCCTTTGCGTAATTTTTTCAGGACATTATGTTGAAGTCCTGCAGCTAAATAGCTTAACGAATCTTCAATCCCCACTTGGTCCACATCAAATCCGGGCAGTTGGTTAAGGTGCTCTGCAACATTGATGGCTTGTGATTTAGGGTAGGGCTTGGGTTTGTTGCCAACCGTTAAGAGTACCTTATCACTTTTTACCGTGTGCACTTTGCCGATTGTGAGACGAAATAAATCGCTGTCTTCAGATGTCAGGTTTTTTTTTGTCACGAAAGCTGATTTTGTAGTGTTTTGTTGCTAATATGGTTGATTTTATAGCTTATTCTGCTTCAGGGCGAATTGATAATGCATATTTTGTTGAGTAATGATGATGGCTATCTGGCTGAAGGGCTGCTCGCGCTGGCCAGTGCACTGGGCGATCATGCCGCAATTTCAGTGGTGGCGCCGGATAGAAATCGCAGTGCGGCGAGTAATTCTTTGACGCTGGAGATGCCGTTACGTGCTTATACAATGGAAAATGGTTTTATCAGGGTTGACGGAACGCCAACCGATTGCGTGCATTTGGCGATTACAGGCTTATTGCAAAATGAACCTGATATGGTTTTTGCCGGGATCAATCATGGCTCAAATTTGGGCGATGATGTGCTTTATTCTGGCACGGTTGCAGCGGCAACGGAGGGTCGGTTTTTAGGTTTGCCTGCTGTGGCCATGTCTTTGGTCGGCAGTAATCCTGTGCATTTTGAAACAGCTGCACACGTCGCAGTGACTTTGTTGCAGCTATTGATTGAAAAACCATTGCCACAAGATACCATTCTTAATGTCAATGTGCCCGATATTGCCATAAAGGATTTAAAAGGCTATCAGGCTACCCGACTTGGACAACGCCATAAATCTGAGCCGGTCGTTAAAAGTCAAGATCCGCGCGGACGCATCATTTACTGGGTTGGGCCGCCCGGAGCAGAGCAGGATGCAGGGCCGGGTACTGATTTTTATGCCGTCAATGAAGGTTATGTGTCGGTTACACCGTTGCAGATTGATTTGACCTGGTATAGTCGGATTGATGAAGTAGCGGAATGGTTGCCTAAGGAGCATCATCAATGATTGAAGGCATGCAAGGAATAGGCATGACTTCGCCGCGCACCCGTGAAAGGATGATCAAACGGCTAATGGAACAGGGGATTGGCAGTCTTAAAGTGCTGGATGTGATGCGAAATACACCCCGGCATATTTTTATGGATGAAGCGCTGGCAAGTAGGGCTTACGAAGACACGGCTCTGCCTATCGGCTATAACCAGACTATTTCCCAGCCTTATATCGTCGCAAAAATGACCGAGTTACTGTTGGAGTCAACAACGGGCAGATTAGCCAAGGTTTTAGAAATCGGTACCGGTTGCGGATACCAGACCGCAATTCTGGCGCAGTTGGTTGATCATGTTTATTCGGTCGAAAGAATTGCACCGTTACAGAAAAAAGCTAAAGATCATCTGTGGGATTTAAAACTTAAAAACGTCAGTTATCTGCATAATGATGGCGGTTGGGGTTGGCCGGAACATGCGCCGTATGATGGTATTTTGGTTGCGGCTGCACCACCCGAAATTCCTGAAATGCTCTTACAGCAAATGACCGTTGGCGGTGTTATGGTTATTCCGATTGGCAGTGGCGGGGATCAACGTTTACAGAGAGTAACCCGGACAGAAAGCGGTTATGAATTAGAAGAACTGGAGCCGGTTCTGTTTGTGCCTTTTCTATCCGGTAGAAAATAAACATTGGGATTTAATATAAACGCAACAAGGCGTAATCCTTAGGGCGTCAATAGCGATAGCGTATTGGGCCGGATGTCGGCAAAGGAAAACCAGGCTTTCCAGGAAAAAAAATAGCTTTAATCGTGTTATTATTCATGTGTATTTTAAATCCTTTTCATTCACCGGAGTAATCATTATGTCATTGTCCATGTACCAAGCTTCCATCCCGGTTTTTTTGCGGATGCTAGGAAATTTATCCACAATCCTTGATAAGGCGGCTGCTCATGCTGAAGCGAAAAAAATCGATCCGGCCATTTTTGTTAATGCGCGTTTGGCACCTAATATGTTTACGCTGAGTCGCCAGGTACAAATTGCGACTGATATGGTTAAAGCTTGCGCTGCGCGTCTTTCAGGCCTTGACGTTCCTCATTTTGAAGATACCGAATCCACTTTTGCCGAGCTTCAGGCGCGTATCGCCAAGACTGTAGCGTTTTTGCAGAGTGTGAGTGCCGAGCAAATCGATGGCAGCGAAGATCGGCACATCACGCCAAATTTTGGTAGCAGAGTGCTGAGTTTTTCAGGGCAGGATTACTTGCTTGATTTTGTGATACCTAATTTTCATTTTCATATGACTACCGCTTACGCCATTCTTAGACATCATGGCGTGGAACTCGGTAAAACCGATTACACCGGCGAGTATCAAGACTTGGTGGGTTAACATATCTATGTCCCCGTTGTCATGCAGGGAGCATAGGCAGTCCCTCGCTATTAGTCCAAATGACATAAGCTTATCATGAACGATGATAGGCGATCGCACGAAGCTTCGACTCTAAGAGCGTTCTTTGACGACCAGTTGCAGCATTTGCATAAATTGTTCGGCGGTCATGTTCAAGGCCTGGACCATGAGCAACACGCAGAACAAGACCGGCAGATTGTGGAAAGTTTTGTTGATGCTTCAAACAATAAGATGCGAGCCGTACAGGGTTACTCCCATAAGTTAAGAAAACATGTGGTAGCTTTGTATAGCCATGTACTTAGTGTTGCAGATGAAATTCCTCCGCCAGTCGAGTTAAATCTGCAAAGCTTCGGAACAGAACCTATAGTCAATGCGCTGTTTGTTAACAGCGACGATGCCAACAAGTTTTTTAAAACGGATCATGATATTGACGTCTATTTGCGCGCCCATGCCAATGAGCAACTCCCGAAGTTGTATGCACTGATAACAGCCAGTAAAAGTGAAAAGCGAATGCTGGGCGTAGGTATGCAAGGTGATATGTTGATACGTGAAGTACCTCAACAGGCGGTTAATTTTTCATCACATAAAATTCATACGCCTTGTGCCAGTAGTTCAGAGCTAAGTATATTGCTAAAAAAATATCTGTTTGATTGTGTGGTGATCCTGGTTAAGCAGGAGCTGGCTTCTCGAATGATTAAGCAAACCAATAATTTTGTAAAAGATTCTTATGAGTTACGGGTAAAGAGTCTGGCCAATCCGGATGTTTATATGGGCGCATTGATCGAGTATCTTGAAACCCCCGGGAAACTGTTGAGCATTGAAAAAATGCATTTCAAGCTCAGCAAGTTAGGGATTAAATTGGCTGACCATGACATGCAAAGTGCCAATGAGTTTGACATACATGAACTTACCTGGAGTGACAACACCAAAGAAGTGGCGTTACAAATAGCCCTGGTACGATGATTCTAGGTAACCTAAATTAACATCAGGTCTTGCAGCACTTTAATTTCATCCCTGATTTTTGCCGCCTGTTCAAATTCCAGATTCTTTGCATGCTGATACATCGCATCTTCAAGTTGCTTTAGTTTCTTGCCGGCCTGTTTTGGAGTCAGGGAGGCCTTGTAGTCGGAAGGGAATTCAGCCACTTTACTCAGTAACTTGTTGGCGTTAGTCAATCCTGAGCCGGGTATTGATACTTGCAAAATGTCGGTGACCGACTTGAAAATGGTTGTCGGTTTTATGTGATGCTCTATATTGAACTGGTGTTGTTTTTCGCGGCGACGTTCGGTCTCGTCAATTGCCTGCTGCATGGATTTGGTGATTTTATCGCCATACAAAATTGCCTTACCGTTTACGTTTCTCGCCGCCCGGCCTATGGTTTGTACCAGAGAAACCACCGAACGCAGAAAGCCTTCCTTGTCGGCATCCAGAATTGCAACCAGAGACACTTCGGGTATATCAAGTCCTTCGCGTAACAAGTTTATACCCACCAACACATCAAATTGCCCCAGTCGTAAATCACGTATAATTTCAACTCTTTCCACGGTATCAATGTCTGAATGCAAATAACGCACCCGCACGCCGTTTTCCGACAAATATTCGGTTAAATCTTAGGACATTCTTTTGGTTAGCGTGGTCACCAAAACGCGTTCTTTAACCGCAACACGCTTGTGAATTTCAGATAACAAATCGTCAATCTGGGTGGTGGCGGGGCGCACTTCAACAACCGGATCAAGCAAGCCGGTCGGTCTCACTACCTGCTCGGCAAACACGCCAGAGTGTTCTCTTTCGTAAGGCCCAGGCGTTGCCGAAACATAAATCCTTTGCGGGGATTTGGTTTCAAATTCATCAAACATTAACGGACGGTTATCCAGCGCGGATGGCAGTCTGAATCCGTATTCAACCAGCGTTTCTTTACGTGATCGGTCGCCTTTATACATTGCGCCGATCTGTGGCACGGCGACATGGCTTTCATCAATAATCACCAGCGCATTGTCGCGTAAATAATCAAACATCGTCGGCGGAGATTCCCCTGCGTTTCTGCCGGAAAGATAGCGGGAATAATTTTCAATGCCGGAGCAATAACCAACCTCCAAAATCATTTCAATATCAAACAGGGTGCGTTGTTCCAGGCGTTGCGCTTCGACCAGTTTATCCAGCTTGCGTAATTGTTCCAATCGTTCTTTAAGTTCAATTTTGATCGCTTCAACCGCTTCCAGCAATTGTTCCCGTGGCGTAACGTAATGACTTTTGGGATAAATGGTATAACGCGCCAGTCGTTTTAGAATTTCGCCGGTCAGCGGATCGAATAAAGACAAGCGTTCCACTTCATCATCGAATAATTCGATTCTTAATGCTTCGCTGTCAGACTCTGCTGGGTAAACATCGATGACCTCTCCGCGTACCCGGTAGGTAGCACGACGCAAGTCCAGGTCATTGCGGGTATATTGCATTTCCGCCAGCCGCCTTAGAATATCGCGCTGATTGATCATGTCGCCTTTGACCAGATGCAACACCATTTTGAAATACGATTCCGGTTCACCCAGGCCGTAAATCGCCGAAACCGTGGCAACCACAATGGTATCGTCCCGTTCGATCAGGGCTTTGGTAGCGGATAAACGCATTTGTTCGATATGCTCGTTGTTCGCCGCATCTTTATCGATGAAGGTATCCGAGGCGGGAACATAAGCTTCCGGTTGGTAATAGTCGTAATAAGAAACAAAATACTCAACGCTGTTTTCCGGAAAAAACTCCTCATCTCCCCGTATAACTGCGCGGCCAGGGTTTTATTGGGTGCCATAATCATCGCGGGTCGCTGCACCTGATTAATGACATTGGCAATGGTGAAGGTTTTGCCTGAACCGGTTACGCCAAGCAGAGTTTGATGCACTTCGCCATCATTCAGGCCTTCGACCAAGGCTTTAATCGCCGTAGGTTGATCCCCTGCAGGTTGAAAGCGACTGTGGAGTTTAAATTTCTTTTTCACTTAACATCTCAATAAACTTATAAGATTTAACTTCTAACATCGGATTCTTAGTAAGCCGCACATAAGGTATAATCCACACAATTTTTTAACATTGATTTTACACGGTGAACCATGAGCATCAAACTTTCCAACAGAGTCCAGTCAGTTAAAC
>CAIKYI010000091.1 GCA_903831545.1 uncultured Methylobacter sp.
GAGCATTTTAATCGCGGGCATGGCCCGCTCCTACATATTTTAACTGCCTTTTCTAGGACAATTGAACGACTCATTGATTGATAAGCCAATGCCCATTCCTCGGCGGACTGATTCAACAAATCGTTTACTGGAGTGCATGGTAGCCTCAGCCGCTGCCATCTTAAAAACAGTCACTTAAATAATTTCACTACCTACAACTCATCCAATTGCGCATAAGCAAGCATCAACCACTTGCTGCCGGTCTGTTTAAAATTAATCTGCACCCTTTCCTGCGCACCCTCACCTTCCATTTGCAGCACTATGCCTTCACCAAATTTGGCGTGACTAACCCGTTGTCCCAGCTTGTATTTTCCAGGCATTTGCAAGGACTGTGATTGAACCTTAACAGAGGTCACCGGACGCGTCACTGTAGCGCGCATCCTGACTTCCTGCAGGTGTTCGGACGGAATTTCGCGCAGAAAACGAGAAGGTCTTGGATTGGTTTCCCTACCATATAAACGCCTGGATTCGGCATAGGTCAGATACAATTGTTGCATGGCTCGGGTAATGCCAACATAACAAAGCCTCCGTTCTTCTTCCAGTCTTCCTACATCATCGACAGACTGTTGGGACGGAAACAGGCCTTCTTCCAGACCAACCAAAAATACCTGTTTAAATTCGAGTCCTTTGGCAGAATGCAAGGTCATCAGTTGCACACAATCATCAAACTCGTCACCTTGCATGTCTCCGGATTCCAGAGCAGCGTTAGCTAGAAACATATCCAGCTCGCCCAGGTTTTCCGTATCGTCCTGATCACCAATAACGGTGGCATCAAAAAGTCGCGCGGCATTGACCAGCTCTTCCAGATTTTCAACTTTTTCTTCACCCTTGTCGGCTTTATCTTTTTGATATAACTCGATCAAACCACTTTTTTCGACCACCAGTTTGACCTTTTCGTAAAGCTCAAGATCCGTCGCAAGCCCGTCAAATTGCTTGATCAACTCCAAAAAACCGATCAAAGCATTAGTTGCCCTGGCCGACAGCGTACGCTGATTTATCAGTACGATGGCAGAAGCCCATAAAGACAGACTTTGATCACGCGCTATGTTGCGAATATCATCAAGGGTTTTGGCACCTATGCCACGCGTCGGCGTATTAATCACCCGCTCAAACGAAGCGTCGTCATTGCGATTGGACATTAACCTTAAATAAGCCAGCGCATTTTTAATTTCCATCCGTTCAAAAAAGCGTAAGCCGCCATAAACACGATAGGGAGTGCTGGTGGTCATTAATCTTTCTTCAAATTGACGGGATTGGGCGTTGGAACGATAAAGAATGGCCACATCAGCGCGCTTGCCGCCTTCATTAACCCAGGCTCTGATACGCTCGACTACAAAATGGGCTTCATCCTGTTCATTAAAAGCGGCATACAATGAAATCTTGTCGCCTTCACCCGCATCGGTCCATAGCTCTTTGCCCATGCGTCCCGCATTATTGGCAATAATCTTGTTGGCCGCCTTAAGAATC
>CAIKYI010000092.1 GCA_903831545.1 uncultured Methylobacter sp.
GTCAATCACATCCTTAAGCAACATAGGCCAAACAATGTCTGAACAACAAGCCAATATCCTGATCGGTTATTTATCTGAAGTCCGGGGCGATGGCATGGATGCCAGAATACTGGATGAGCATTGTAATGAATCACCGCTGATCCAGATTGGCGACGAATCAATTTTGGCAGGCCACATCGGCTCATATGTTGTGATCCGGCAGGCGAATATTGGCGTCCTGGCGCTGGTTTTTAAAATGTGGGAAAGAGATCGTTTTGATAAAACCGATACTCGGCAATCCGAGCGCTTTATTTCCCTCATTCCTGTGGGCGAGCTTCAGACGAACGGCACTTTTGTTCGCGGCGTACGCCATTATCCTACCCCAGGCGCCAAGGTCTATGCCGTCGGCATTAATGAAATCAATGCCATTTTTTCGAAATTCAGAGATTACAACTTTTTTATCGGGCAATTATCTTCGCATAAAGACTACCAGCTAAGCCTTGATCCACGCGCCTTGTTTGGTCGCCATTTTGCAATTATCGGCCAATCGGGCTCCGGTAAATCCTGGGCCGTTACCAGCCTGATTCAAAATACCATTAAAGCCATGCCAAAAACGCACATCATCATGCTGGATCTGCATGGCGAATATTGCTGGAAAGACGAGAATGACGTTCTACAATCAGCGTTTCCGGAAAATATGGTCAATTACATTGATGCGATGACAATGGAAATGCCCTACTGGATGATGACCTATGCTGAATTGGTGGATTTGTTTATAGATCGAAGCGATAGTGGCGCCTCCTTGCAAATGTCGTATATGCGCGAGGTGGTAGCGCAACTTAAACGCAAGGAAGCCAAGGAAATAGGCTTGCAGGGCGTCTCTATCGATACGCCGATTTATTTTCCACTGGCTGAACTGTATAGACAATTTAAAGCGGCAAATGAAGAAAGAAAAGAGTTTGGCAAAGTGCAAGGCCCTATGTTTGGACAGTTTGACGAGTTTTTGATCAGAATGCAAAGTCGCCTGAATGATGTGCGCTACGACTTTTTATTAAAACCCAAAATTCGCAATAACTCAGCGAGTATGGCTGAGTTATTGCGTCAGTTTGTTGGCTTGGGCGTTAAAAAAGCCAATATTACCGTGGTTGATTTGAGTGCGGTACCGACTGATGTCAGGCCGGCGATTTCAGCACAGGTAGGTCGTCTGGCCTACGAATTTAATTACTGGAATCCTCAGCGCCGCGATTTTCCGATTACCTTGATCTGCGAGGAAGCCCATGCCTACATCCCCAGAGAAAAAGGCGGCCAGTTTGAAGGCACAAAAAAAATGATGGAACGCATTGCCAAAGAAGGACGTAAATACGGCGTTTCCATCGGCGTTGTCAGTCAACGGCCTACCGAATTATCAGAAACCATGCTCTCGCAATGCAGTTCGTTTATCTGTTTACGTACCACCAACCCGGATGATCAGGCATATATCAGAGGCTTGGTGCCTGAAGCCGAAGGTGACTTAACCGATATTTTAAGTTCACTGGGTAGAGGTGAAGCCTTAATATTGGGCGAAGCGGCACCTTTACCAACCCGCGTTCAGATTTATCGCCCCAATCCAGAGCCCAAAAGTAACGATGTCGATTATTTTACAGGGTGGCGAGAAGGCCCGGATGATTTGGATGTTGAAGAAATCGTCAACTTATGGCGAACTCAAACCAGAAAGTAAAAGCCGCTATTCAAGCTTCGTAACTAATCCGATAGAAATTATGGCAAAATAGTCACAACTTAAAAATATAAACTCGCCTAAATGAAGAACAAACTACTTGATACCTATAATGCGCTAGCAAATGGTGAGCAGCTAATCCTGCAAGCTTTGTCGGTAGTATACGCGCCAATAGGGCAAACGGAGCTTCAGGCACTTTTAAAAAAGACCGCTACTTTTCCAAAAAGTGCAGAGGCACTCATTACCAAGACGTTAAAAGAAAAGTTACACAAGGCAAAGCTGGTTGTTATTTCAACTTGGGGAATGCAGATCAATCCCGATATCAGTGAACTTATTATGCGGCAGGCGGCACGGCAGCCCTGGTTTAATCCACTGGCGGCTTTGCTGGTTGCCGAGCATAAGTCTTATTACTCCAGTCAAATTCTGCTTCCCAATATTGTAAAACTGCTGCGAATTTTTTTGTATCAGGGCAATGAAACCGGGGTCATAAGCAATTTAAACCGTATCCATTCTTATTGGCCTCGCGATTCCAATGAGACTATCAATACTATTATTTTTAAAGATTTTGATGCCGAGTGGTTTGCAACGTTAACCGACCCGATTAAATTCCATGTCTTAGAGTATTTTATAGAGGGCAGTCTTTGGTATTTGAGTGACGTAACCTTGCAATATCAATTATTTGAACAATTTTTTGGCGTTAAAAAATCAGCCAATCCTGAAATTGTCCATGCGGTCATTACTCAACGTCTGCTTCGTGGCAATTTTGCCGACGCTGAAACCTGGTTAGCAGAAGATAGCTCTTCGGACGGGTTAAGGTTATTGGCTACTTTACGTTTTTTACAGAACCGGAATGACGAAGCCTTGCTGTTGTTTAATGCGGCACTTAAATCCCTTAAAAAAGAAACCGGTAAACGCAATGTTACTTTTGCGGGTTTGTTCGGTTACTTTTATAGCTTAACCCTGTTGCGCACCCGTAATTTTAATAATCTTAATTTACTTAAACAAAACTCGCTCATTATTTCCAAACAGGAGACACAAGACAGCTTTTCTTTACTTAACTATATTTTGCGCGATGCCGTCGATATTTATCAAGGCAAATTGTCGACCGAGCACAGCGGCTACTTATTCAAGATTAATGACTTTGCTTATGAACGCCTGTTTCAGGCTTTGCTGTTATATTGGATAAGTGAGATTGAATCGGTTACCGCTAAAAATAAAGTATTTTTGGAGGGCCTGGCCAAATTTTGCGTACATGCCCACCAATTTGGCTTTGTTTGGTATGCCAACGTCAGTGCAATATTATTACAACGACTTGAATATAAAAATGAAGCCTGCGAGAAGATAGCGCAACAATACAAAGATTCACCGTTTAATGACATTATTGACCTGTTGCCGCAAGTATCAAAATGGCAAAGAGCCCTGGATGCGTTGACACAATTAAAAGACGGACCTTCAGCCGGTCAGACACATCAGGAAACAAGGATGATTTGGTCGATTAATCTTCATGACAATCAGGCTTTGATGGAACCCCGGGAGCAAAAGCTGGGTAAAACGGGACGCTGGACCAAAGGACGGCCTGTCTCCTTAAAACGTCTCTATCATAATTTGGCCGACTTTGATTATCTATCCGAGCAGGATCGTCGTATCTGTGCGCAAATCAAGATGGAAAAGGAAAGTGCCTATTACGGCTATTCCAGCCGAGAGTTTTATGAATTATCGCAAGAGGCTATTTGGGCCGCAGTGGGGCATCCCGGCATTTACTGGACTGGCCAGGAAGGCCTGACACCAATCGAAATTACGGTCGCAGAACCTCAATTACTGGTTAAAGAGCAGCAAAAAAACCTGCATATTTCTTTAATTCCGACTATTACCAAACAAAAAATCATTGCCCAA
>CAIKYI010000093.1 GCA_903831545.1 uncultured Methylobacter sp.
CCGATGCAAGCGCAGTTTACCTTGAGCGGCGGCGAGCAATTGCGTTTGGCAGGCTTTATGGCGATAAACCGTGAACGGTTAAAAAATCTGCCCGAAGAAAAAATTGCCGAGTTGTTTAAAACTGACGAGTTGGAATTGGTGTATTTGCATTTGCAGTCCATGAAAAACTTTAGTGTCATGGCAGAGCGCAATACTTCGTTAGCTGCTGAAGAATCTGCAGAAGAGTCTAAGCCAACGGTAAAAGAAGGGTTACACTAGTATTTAACGCGATAAGGTCGCGATTGATGCGCTTCACTTTGTCATCATCCTATATTGTGTTATGGGATGCTGCCGACGCAAGGAGGCGCATCGTTTCGTAATTGATGTGCGTTACTTTGTTCAGCAGATGTAGGGGTAGAGCGTAGCAAAACCCCATCATGATTTTAAGGTGTTACAACCGCACAAATACCCGTCATTCTCAATCTGACCGTTTTAAAAATTAATAATTATTAAGCATGGATATTGATCAACTCGCTACCAAGGAAGAGCTACGTGCTGATCCGCGCATCCCTGCGGAAGCCGGACATACGGTACTTATTCAAAGCGACTCGCAAGACTTCATTGGCACGATTGAAAACAAGTCAGATGGTGGCTTGAGTCTTTTGGTTGCTGAAGAAGCCCAACCTCATTTAGAAACCAGCAAGCTGCTTACCATGACCTATAGCATGCCGTTTGGTTTGGTGAGTCAACGCGCCCAGGTGTGTTGGATTCAGCCCAAACAGGGCGGCGGCTTGCGCTCGGGCGTCTCATTTCTTGAAACCGATTCGGCGTTTCAAACCCATTATCAAAAGTCCTGGCAGCAGTTTAACGAGGCAACGACGCTGGAAACGGCAGCGCATTCCTGGTTGAGCTTGCAATGCTCCATGTTGAGCGGCGTCACCCGTGGCATTGTCATCCTGGGTAAACCGGATAGTGGCTCGTTTGCGCCGGTCAGCTTTTGGCCCGAGGGACAGCGTGGCTGTTTAGGCTTGACCGAGGCGGCTGAACTGGCTTTGCATGAAAGACGTGGGGTATTGCGCAATCAAGGGCAACAAGAGCCGGGCTTAAAAATTCCTGTTTGTTATATCGGCTTTCCGCTGTTGTTCGATCAGCAACTCTATGGCGTGGTTGCGTTTGAAATCGTTGTTCGTGACGAGTCGTCAATGCGTGCCAGCATGCGTCAACTGCAATGGGGAACCTCCTGGCTGGAATTATTTGTCCGCCGCGAAGCCGGTAAAAAATATACCCCGGAAAACCAGCCTTTAGTTACTGTGTTGGAATTGATTACTTCCAGTTTGGAACATCAGCAATTTCAGGCCTCAGCCACCTCGGTTGCGACTGAATTAGCCAGCTTGCTGAATTGCGAGCGAGTCAGTGTCGGATTTTTAAACGGCAAGTACATTCAGGTCAGGGCCTTGTCGCACAGCGTTGATTTTGCCAAAAAATCGCAATTGATTCAGAGCCTGGGAATGGCGATGGACGAAGCCATGGAGCAAAAGTCTTCGGTTGTTTATCCGGCGTTGGATGACAAAGCGGTGCAAATTGTCCGCTGTCACCAAAAACATCTGAGCGAGCAGGGCGGCGGCAGCGTTTGCACCATTCCTTTTTGCACTCAAGGTGAAGTGTTTGGAGCGCTAACCCTGGAACGACCGCCGGGGCAGGTGTTCGAACGCCAGACCGTGGAATTGTGTGAGACCATCGCCGCGCTGATCGGACCCATTCTGGAAACCAAGCGCAAAGAAGATTTATGGTTGGGGCAAAAGGTCTGGTTGTCGGTCATTACTTTTTTTGCCCGTTTGTTTGGCCCTGCCCACGGCGGTTTGAAACTGGGTGTTGTTTTGTTAATCGCGGTTAGCTTGTTTTGTCTGTTGGCCACCGGCGACTTCCGGATTGCCGCAGACACCAAACTGGAAGGTTCGATTCAGCGGGTCATTGCGACACCCTTTGACAGCTATATCAGTGAAGCTCATGTGCGAGCCGGTGATATCGTCAAGAAGGATGCGCTATTGGCTAAACTTGACGATACCGAACTGTTGCTGGAACGCACCAAATGGGAAAGTCAGAAAGAACAATATCTCAAAGAATACCGGGATGCCTTGGGGCAGGCAGAGCGCAGCAAAATCAGTGTGCTTAATGCGCAACTGGGTCAAGTGGACGCGCAATTGGCGATAACCGATGCACAACTGGAACGCATCCATATCAAAGCCCCGTTTGACGGCGTTATTGTCTCCGGTGATTTAAGTCAGTCTTTGGGCGCACCTTCGCAACGCGGTGACGTGGTGTGTGAACTCGCGCCGCTGGAAGATTATCGGGTGGTGCTGGAGGTCGATGAGCGGGATATTTCCGCCATCGTCGTGGCGCAAAAGGGTGAGTTAGTGTTGA
>CAIKYI010000094.1 GCA_903831545.1 uncultured Methylobacter sp.
CACCGTTTTGCCAATCTCGATTTTATTATGGTTGAAAGTGGCGGGGATAATCTGAGTGCAACCTTTAGCCCGGAATTGGCGGATCTTACAATATATGTGATTGATGTTTCCGCTGGCGACAAAATTCCCCGCAAAGGCGGCCCTGGAATTACCCGTTCGGATTTGTTGGTCATCAATAAGATTGATCTTGCGCCTTATGTGGGCGCCTCGTTAACTGTTATGGAACAGGATGCACGGAAAATGCGCGGTGAGCGGCCGTTTGTATTTACCAATTTAAATACTCAAGAAGGTCTTAAAGCGATCGAAGATTTTATTATTCAAGCGGGAATGTTGGATTAGCTAAGCAAAAATTTAAGTGAATCAATATGATTTAGTATAATGAGCGCTTGTTTTTGACACCGAAATAACGCTGATGATTATGGAACAGGACCAACGGCAAAATCCTCGCTATAAACTACAGGGCATTCATGCCAGTATTACTTTTATACATCCCCCGCTCAGTACCTTGTGCCTTAACGGGGAAGTCGTTGATTTTAGCTGTACCGGTATCAAGATTAAACTGAATAGCCCCTTTTCTGCAATTATGGACGGGAGTGTCAAAATATTACTGGTGCTTCCAGCGTCTGGTATTCCGCTTAGCATTACCGGTAATATTAAACATCAGGCTGCCTCTGAATGCGGATTGGAGTTTGAAGATAATTACCCCGAGGATGCGTTCAACGAATTAATGTTCGAGTGTAGCAAATCAGTTTAGGAAGCAGTTTTAAAATAGAAATACTGGTAAGGGGCAGGTTTTGAGTCAGATTTTTGATTATTTGATGCGCTCTGGGCTGTATTTTTAAGGGTAACAACAAAACACCCGCTGATAAGCCACATAGTAACGTATAATCGCCGATTTTATCCGGCGCTCTTTTGATGTCCACCCCCGATCTTATCAAACAACTTACCCTGCGATTACCTCATTGTTTAAATCAGGACAGGCCGGTTTTAAAACGGCAGTTAGACCGTTGCCGTAGCAAAAAATCCGCAGAGGATTTCAATGTACTGTCCAGCCGTATTGAGCGCTCAGTTGCAGCGAGAAATAAACGCCTCGCCAGTATACCCGCGCTAACCTTTCCTGATTTACCCGTTACCGGCAAAAAGGATGACATTGCCAAGTTGATACAAGAAAATCAGGTAGTCATTGTTTGCGGTGAAACGGGTTCCGGTAAAACCACACAGTTGCCCAAAATTTGTATGTCGATAGGTCGGGGAGCGGCCGGTTTTATTGGTCATACCCAACCCAGAAGGATTGCCGCACGCACTGTTGCTGATCGTATTGCAGAAGAACTGGGCGAACCGATGGGAAAATCGGTCGGTTATAAAATCCGATTTAACGATAAAACCCATGCCGAATCGCTGGTTAAACTGATGACCGACGGTATTTTACTGGCCGAGTCGCAAAATGATCCCTATTTAAACCAATACGACACCATCATTATCGATGAGGCGCATGAGCGCAGTTTAAATATCGATTTTTTGATCGGTTACATGAAATGGCTGTTACCCAAACGCCCCGATTTAAAGCTGGTCATTACCTCGGCAACCATTGATACGCAACGCTTTTCGACGCATTTTAACAACGCGCCGATTATTGAAGTTTCAGGCCGGACTTATTCGGTAGATACGCGCTACCGGCCTATAGTGACCAAACAGGAACTGGAAAAAGAAGGTAAAGCCGAAGAGGTCGATGAAACCACCGACGACCTGCAAAATGCAATACTTGATGCCGTGGATGAACTGTATAGGGATTTGCGCGGCGATATATTGATTTTTTTAAGCGGTGAACGCGAAATCAGGGAAACAACCGAATCCTTAAGAAAACATCACCCAACCCAATACGAAGTGTTGCCACTGTATTCAAAACTTAGCGTCAGCGAGCAGGAAAGGGTTTTTAAACCCAAAGGCGGCAAGTTGCGCATCGTGCTGGCGACCAACGTCGCGGAAACTTCTTTAACGGTGCCGGGCATTCGTTGCGTGATTGATACCGGTCATGCGCGTATCAGTCGCTACAGTCATCGCAGTAAAATCCAGCGTTTGCCGATTGAACGGATATCACAATCTTCTGCCAATCAAAGGGCAGGGCGCTGTGGTCGGGTCGCAGAAGGG
>CAIKYI010000095.1 GCA_903831545.1 uncultured Methylobacter sp.
ACCACTTCATGCGCATCGCGAAAAGCCATGCCTTTGCGTACCAGATAATCGGCAAGGTCTGTAGCCGTTGCAAAGCCGCGTTTAGCCGAATTATACATATTGGCTTTTTTGGCTACGATATGTGGAACCATATCCGCATAAGCCCGCAAACAATTTATCAAAGTATCGGCGGTGTCGAAAAGTGGCTCCTTGTCTTCCTGATTGTCTTTGTTATAAGCCAAAGGCTGGCTTTTCATCAACATCAACAGCGAAACCAAATGCCCCGTTACCCGGCCTGATTTGCCACGTACCAGCTCAGGAACATCGGGATTTTTCTTTTGCGGCATGATCGAAGACCCGGTACAAAACGCATCGGGCATTTCAATAAAATCAAACTGGGCGCTGGACCACAAGATTAATTCTTCAGAAAAACGCGATAAATGCATCATGATCAAACTCGCTGCCGCAGTAAATTCAATCGCAAAATCACGGTCACTGACCGAATCCAGCGAGTTGGCTGAAGGCCGGCTAAAACCCAATAAATCCGAAGTCATCTGACGATCAATAGGATAACTGGTGCCAGCGAGAGCTGCAGAACCCAATGGCATTATATTGACGCGCTTTAAACAATCCGCGAGCCGCTCCTGATCACGACTGAGCATTTCAAACCAGGCCATCAAATGGTGACCAAAGGTAATCGGCTGGGCAACCTGCAAATGCGTAAAACCAGGCATGATAGTGTCGTTATGCTGGTCTGCCAGATCCAGAATGGCTATTTGCAGGCGGGTGAGCTGACCTGTAATCTGCTGGATTTCACTTCGCAGGTATAGACGAATATCCGTCGCCACCTGATCATTACGGGAACGCCCGGTATGCAGCTTTTTTCCGGCGATGCCGATCAAGTCTGTCAGACGGGCTTCTATGTTCATATGAACATCTTCCTGGCGAATCGACCAGACAAATTCACCATTAATGATTTCCTGGCTGATTTGGGTCAGTCCGCTAATAATAGCGTCACGCTCTGGTTCTGTCAGAATGCCGCAAGCGCAAAGCATTTTGGCATGAGCGACTGAACCATCAATATCTTGCTGGGCCATACGCTGGTCAAAATCGACTGAAGCGGTAAATACCTCAACAAAGGCATCTGTTGCCTGAGCAAAACGGGCACTGGAAAGTTTTTCAGAATTAACGTTGATCATGGTACTTTGTTTGCTTGTGAAATAAATTACAAGGATTATACAGCTAAAGCTTCAGCAGCTGCTAATAGCCCTGCTACTTGTCATTTATATCAGATAAGCCTCTAAAAAGTCGGCAAAAAAACTTTGTGCACAAAGACATTAACTTACGTGCCTTTTTCTGAGTCATTGGCAATGAGTCAAAGTTCAATTAACCGTCATCATCTTACACAGGTTACAATAACGTAATTTATTGTTGAATATTGACTGGTGTTCTTTTGACTGAAAAAATTATTCGTATTGCAACGCGCAGAAGTCCTTTGGCATTGTGGCAAGCCGAACACGTTGCCAAACGGTTGCAGGAGACATTCCCCGAATGCAGAACCGAACTGGTGAAAATGACCACGCAGGGCGACAGGATACTAGACGCACCATTGGCGAAGATTGGCGGAAAAGGCTTATTTGTCAAGGAATTAGAGCAAGGCATGCTTGAGGATTTGGCTGACATAGCCGTGCATTCGATGAAAGATGTACCGGTAGAATTTCCGGACGGCTTGCATTTGGCCGCTATTTTATCCCGCGAAGATCCTACCGACGCGTTTGTCTCCAATCATTACCAGACACTGGAGGCCCTGCCTGCCAACGCCAGAATCGGTACCTCAAGCTTACGCAGGCAGTGCCAGATTAAAGAGTTATACCCCGACGCCGAAATTTTGTCGCTGAGAGGGAACGTCAACACCCGCCTGTCCAAACTGGATGCCGGCGAGTACGACGCTATTATTTTGGCCTCTGCCGGTTTAAAAAGACTGGGCATGGCTGGACGAATTACGCAATGTCTGGATACCTCAGTCAGTTTGCCGGCAATTGGTCAAGGCGCAATCGGCATAGAATGCAGGACTGATGATTTGGAAATCAATGCCATGCTTAAAGTATTGCATGACATGGAAACCGGTCTTTGCGTCACCGCCGAAAGAGCCATGAACGCACGATTAAATGGCGGTTGCCAGGTACCCATCGCCGGTTTTGCCCAGTTACAGAGTGATCAATTAGTTATGCGAGGCCTGGTTGGCAACCCGGATGGCACTGTAATTTACCGCGCTACCCGTACAGTAGACCTGGGTAACGATCCGGGGTTAGTCGATGACAAGGTTGCGAATTTGGGCAAGTTGATTGCTGAAGACTTATTGGCTCAAGGTGCGGACAAGATTCTGCAAGCGCTGTTGCTTGAATAAGATTTTAACCGGCAAGCATATATTAGTTACGCGACCGGAACATCAGGCAGAACATCTTTGCCAATTAATTGAGCAGCAAGGCGGCATAGCAGTGCGGTTTCCGACATTAAACATTGTTGGTTGTGATAATTCAGGTCAAATAAAATCAGCACTGGCAAATCTGGAAAAATACCACTGGGTCATTTTTATTAGTGCCAATGCAGTAAATTTTGCTCTAAAGGCGAATAGTGGCAAAATAGCCCGCACCAAATCCCCAGACCCGCTTTTGCATAGCGGTGGATTTGCGGCAGTTGGGCAGTCCACAGCAACAGCTATGAAAATGGCCGATTTGCCCGTGGATCTGGTTCCTGAACAAAACTGTAACAGTGAAGCATTGCTCGAAATGCCTGAACTACAACAAGTTCAAGGTCAGAATATTCTGATCGTTCGGGGAGAAGGCGGACGGGAACAGCTTGCAACGACACTTCGGGACAGAGGCGCGGAGGTTAACTATCTTGAGGTCTATAAAAGAACAGTTCCTCAAATTAACAGCTCGTCCATTGTTAATTTGCTTGCACAAAAAAAAATTGACGTCATTACCGTGACCAGTGCCTAAGCATTGCAAATTTTAAGTTTAATGCTGGATAATAAAAAT
>CAIKYI010000096.1 GCA_903831545.1 uncultured Methylobacter sp.
CACGCGTTAAATACTCACGTGCTTTTTGTGAATTTTTTTGTTCGGTTTCAATAATACCTAACTTTAATAAAGCATCCGGTATTTTTGAACTACCCGGATAATTTAAAATCACGCTATTAAAGGCTTTGCGAGCTGAATCAGTATCCTGATTAACCCTATAAGCCTCACCTAGCCAATACTGGGCATTATTGGCAAACTCTCCCTTGGGATTATTGCCCAGCAAACTATTAAACTCAGAAATTGCCTGAGCTGTATGGCCGTTTCTAAGCGCTTCATAAGCTAGCTGATATTTCTGCTTTTCGTCACCTGAAGTTGGCGTCACTTCGGGTTTCTGGACTGGAGCTTGCTTGGCCTCGGGTGCTGCGACCGGAACAGAAACGGGGACTTCAGCCGTTTTAGTTTCCGGCTGAACCACACCATCCTGCACTGGCACATTCTCGGCACCAGCAGGTGGCTTAGCACCTTCTGACTTTTTCTCAAGACCTTGTAATCGTACATCCATATCCGAATACATGGTAGCTTGAGACTTTTTCATTTCAGCGATGAGATTGGCCTGCTCTTCAACCTGACCTGTAAGCTGCTGAACCTCAGCCTGCAATTGCTCCAACCGTCCCATCACTTCAAACAGCGCATTGGGTGCGGCAGGCTTCAGAGCACTAACTTCAGCAGCAGGATTCATTGACGTATCGACAATAGGCGCCATTTCCGCATTAACTGCGCCGCAAGCCAACAGTGACAGGATAAGAGCTGCTTTCATTTATTTCGCCTGATAGATCAACTCAACGCGACGATTAAGCTCCCAAGAAGCTTCATCGTGACCAAATGATGCTGGCTTTTCTTCGCCATAACTAACAACATCCAACTGGCCATCATTAACGCCTTGAACTTTCATCATATTGGCTACAGATTTTGCACGTTGCTCGCCTAAAGCGATATTGTATTCACGTGAACCACGCTCATCGCCATGACCTTGCATAACAACTCTCTGACCGGGATGCGCTACCAGATATTGTGCATGAGCAGCAATAACAGGCACGAAATCGTTCTGAACCTGACTACTATCGAGCATGAAATAGATTGTGCTTTTTGAAAGTGGATTGTTTGGATCACTAAATTCAGGACCTATTCCAGCATTTGGATACATGCCCGAATTATTCATTTCTGATCCATTCATGCCTGAACCATTATTTAAACCTCTGGTAGAAGCATCATTTATACCGCTGTTAGCATTTTGAGTACCATCAATAAGACTTGCATCTTTTTCATCTTCACTACAACCCGTTAGAATTGCCGCGCTAATTGCCAAGGCCATTACTGTTTTGTTCAATTTCATTTTTTTATTCCCAAAAATATTAATTAAATTTTAAAAAATCATGTTGCTGCTAACCGGACTAGGGTGACCAAGCCGGCTCGCGAATTTCACTGCCGTTAAATACCAGCTTCTGCTGCATTTTACCATCCAATGACACAGCCGATAAGTATCCTGAGCCGCCTTTTCGCGACGCATATAAAATCAAACTGCCATTCGGTGCAAAACTTGGTGATTCATCTGACCGGCCATCGGTTAAAACAGTGACCGACTTGGTCGCCATATCCATCACTGCAATTCTAAAATCGCTACCATTTCCATGAACCATGGCCAGGCTTCTGCCATCCGGCGAGAAACTCGCTCTAGCATTATAATTACCTGAAAAGGTGAGCCTTTTTTCTTCCCCACCTTGGCTGGACATAATATACAACTGAGGTTTGCCACCCCGGTCAGAAGTAAAGACAATACTATTACCATCGGGAGACCAAGTTGGCTCTGTATCAATAGCCATACTTTTGGTCAATTTTGTTAAGGAACGATTGACCAGATTTAAAATAAAAATATCGGGATTGCCATCTTTGGACAAGGTTATCGCTAACTTTCCGCCATCAGGGGACCATGAGGGGGCGCCATTAATTCCGGGAAATTCCGCAACACTAACTCGCTCTCCTGTGGCCAAGGTCTGAATGTAAATCGATGCGACCTTTTTCTCAAACGAAACATAGGCAATTTTTCTGCCATCGGGTGACCAGGCAGGCGACATTAAAGGCTCGTAAGATGAAGCTATGTTTTGTGCATTAAAACCGTCGGCATCGGAAATCTGAAGCTTGTAATTGCTTTGTTTGCCTTGCCTGCTACTGGTGATATACGCAATCCGCCCACTAAAAACGCCTTTTTTGCCGGTTAATTTTTCAAAGATAAGGTCGCTGATATGATGAGCCGTCCTGCGCAATTCATCAGCTGAAGAAGTCATCCGGTAACCCATCAGTTGTTCGCCTTTGTAAACATCAAACAACTGAAACTGGACATTGTATTGACCATGATCTTCAGTGACCTGACCGATAACCATATAATTTTGACCTAAGGCCTGCCAGTCTTTGAATTGGACAGCCTCCGGAGTACTTGGTCGACCGGGCATGCTTTGCTTATCCAGCGTTTTAAAATAGCCACTACGAGCCAAGTCTGCATCAACCACAAAACTGACATCGACAGGAACACCAGATGCTCCTTGCATTGCAAATGGCACTATTGAAATTGGCAGGGCACTTTCGATACCTTCTGTAATTTCAATGGTCATTTCGGCATGGCTGGTTTGCATAGAGAAACCAACCAGACCGATCAATAAAATTTTTCTAACAAAATTCACGCTTTCCCCTCACTAACATATAAAAAATTGGCGCCGACTTATCAACGACATCTTTATGATGATAACCGTGTTTCAGATTATCTGGAACGATCCGGATCAAACAAAAACTTGAATGACTTAAATTCCCTGGCCGACAAGTCCTTATCTTTAGGCACAGGAAGTGGCGATGCCTTATGGACAGCATTTTCTGCGGAACGGTCAAATATTGGATCACCACTGGTGGTAACAACTACTGCGTCAATCACGGTACCGTCAGACATCAATCTAACCTGAATGGTACATTTTAACCCTGCCGAGGCAGATACCGGTCGAATCCAGCTCATCGTAACTTTTTGTCGAATAGCGGCTGCGGCGGTTTTGATTGCCAATTGATCTTGTTCTGCATCCATCTTGGCCTGTTCAGCATCCATTCTTGCCGCTTCAGCATTTTCTGCTTCAGCTTTCAACCGGGCTGCTTCTGCTTTTTCTGCAGCTTCAGCCTTGGCTTTTACACTAGCTTCAGCTTTCGCCTTGGCAATTTCTGCTTCTTTTGCATCAGCTTTGGCTTTTGCAGCCGCCTCGGCCTTGGCTTTTGCGGCGTCAGCCTTGGCTTGCTCCGCTGCTTCAGCCTTTGCTTTGGCGAGGGCTTCAGCTTTCGCCTGAGCGGTTGCTTCTGCCTTCGCTTTTGCTGCTTCAACCCTGGCTTGTTCTGCGGCCTCGGCCTTCGCTTTGGCAAGCTCAGCTTGTTTTGCTTCAGTCTTGGCCTGCGCTATTGCGTCAGCCTTTACTTTAGCTGCTTCAGCTTTGGCTTGTTCTGAAGCCTCGGCTTTTGCTTTGGCAAGCTCCGCCTGTTTTGCTTCTGCCTTGGCCTGGGCTGCTGCTTCAGCCTTTACTTTCGCTGCTTCGGCTTTGGCTTGTTCTGCAGCTTCGGCTTTTGCTTTGGCAAGCTCCGCCTGTTTTGCTTCAGTCTTGGCCTGAGCTGCTGCTTCAGCCTTTACTTTCGCTGCTTCAGCTTTGGCTTGTTCTGCAGCCTCGGCTTTTGCTTTGGCAAGCTCGGCTTGTTTTGCTTCAGCCTTGGCCTGTGCTAATTCTTCTGCCTTAACTTTCGCTGCTTGCTCTGCAGCTTTCGCTTTCGCAACTTCCTGTTGTTTAGCTTCGGCCTTTGCTTGTTCAGCGGCTTCGGCTTTGGCCTTGGTTATTTCCGCCTGTTTAGCCTCAGCTTTAGCCTGTGCGGCAGCTTCGGCTTTTTCTTTTACTGCTTCTGCCTCTTTAGCTTGCTGCGCAACTTCTGCCTGAGCTTTGGCGATTTCAATTTTCTTGGCTTCAGCAACTGCCTTTTCTTGCTGCAATACCTTTTCGGCTTCTTGTTTGACCAACTCTTTAGCCAGATTTTTTTCCTGCTTTACCTGCTCTACAGTTGGATCTGACGGACTATTAACTTTACTGTCATCGACAATTTCAGCATGAATAATATCAGGCATTAATTCTGGTTCTTGTTTATCCGGCTTAAACAGGGCGCTTAAACCAAACAAGCCCAAAATGGTAAGATGTAAAACCAGAGCCAGTATGACAGGCCATGAGTATCTCTTTTTGCTTTGCATCGACTTCTATTTTTCGCCTGACTTGGTCATCAAGCCCACGCTGGAGACGCCGGCATTTTTTAATCCCGCCATTAAGGTAACTACAACACCATACTCAATACCTTTATAGGCACCAATAAGAACCTGGGTTTTTGGCTTAAGGCTTAAAACCGCCATTACACGGCTTTCTACCTCTTCGCGCTGTATTTGCTCCGGCTCTTTATCGTCAATGGTTATGAAGTATTGGCTTTGTTCGTTGATTGATACAACAACGGGTAAATTATCACCTTCCGATTCAACCGTTGCCGATTCAGCTTGCGGAAGCTCAACTTCCACACCGGTTTGCAACATCGGCGTCGTAATCATGAAAATAATCAACAGCACTAAAGTTACGTCAATGTAAGGAACTACGTTGATTTCCGCCATAGGCTTTCTGCGCCCATTTTTTCTCCCCATCTGTGGCGCGCTCATTTTTGGTGTGCCTGCCTTTGTAACAATACGACGAATTCTTCAACAAACAATTCATATCTACCGGTTAATCGGTCAAGTCGCGTTGAAAAACGGTTATAGGCAATAACAGCAGGAATCGCTGCAAACAAACCAATAGCGGTTGCAATCAAGGCTTCTGCTATGCCCGGTGCAACTTGCGCCAAGGTAGCCTGCTTGACATTACCCAATGACATAAAAGAATTCATTATTCCCCAAACCGTGCCAAACAAACCGATGTATGGACTGATTGACCCCACGGTTGCTAGAAAAGCCAGGTGCTCATCAAGTCGTTCCAACTCTCTTGATAATTCAATGCGCATAACACGCTGGGCACTTTCCACCTGAACGCCTGGCTCTACATTGCCAGCCTGTCGCATTCTTGAAAATTCTTTATACCCAGCCAGAAAAATTTTCTCAATACCTTCCGGTTCAAAATCTTTGGCTGCGAGCTTTCTGTATAGTTCCGCCAAGACCACACCAGACCAAAACTGTTTTTCAAATTCATCGGTTATTTCAACTGCCCGATTAAGCTCTTTACGTTTTGTAAAAATAAACGTCCACGATGAAATCGATGCGGTTAATAAAATCAGCATGACGAATTGAACGACAAAACTCGCTTCTTTGATTAAATGGAAAATTGATAAATCAGTATTCATTTGTATGCTCTAAAATTGCTCTAAATATAGTTTCAGGAATAGCTTTTGGACGAAAGCTTTGTCCGTCCAGACAGGCAATTCGCACCTTGCTGTTGCATAAAATAACGTCACTTCTTGTAATGACTTGTTCAAAGTTAAAACTGGCTTTTTTAACCTGCAGTAACTTTGCACTCACATATAATTGTTCATTAAACCGGGCAGGATTTAAATAATCAACCTGTACCGAGCGCACTGCAAAAATAATCCCTTCTGTAGCAACCAGCTCGTCTTGCTCGAAGCCTATTGCTCTAAGCATTTCGGTTCTGGCCCGTTCAAAAAACTTTAGATAATTAGCGTAATACACTACCCCGCCCGCATCGGTGTCTTCGTAATATACCCGAACAGGCCAATTAAAACTTTTCATAGGCTTTTAATTCTTACAGCTTAAGATGCGAACAACACATCCGACCAATCATTCAAACAAATCCACACCCAATTGCTTTGGTGGCTGTAACCCAAAATGCAAATAAGCGTTCTGGGTAAGCACTCGGCCACGTGGAGTGCGCATAATAAAACCCTGCTGCAGTAAATAGGGTTCCACGACATCTTCAATGGTACCCCGTTCTTCATTAATCGCAGCCGCCAGCGTATCCAGACCTACCGGGCCACCAGCAAAGTTGTCGATCATCACTAAAAGTAATTTTCGGTCTAATGAATCCAATCCGTTATTGTCTACTTTCAACATTTCCAGAGCTTTAAACGACAAATCTTCGGTAATCGTTCCATTACCTTTCACTTCGGCGTAATCCCTTACCCTGCGTAACAACCGGTTTGCAATTCTTGGCGTACCGCGAGAACGTCGTGCTATTTCAAAGGCCCCGCGAGGCTCCATGGCAATACCCAGCACACTGGCTGAACGCACCACAATACTCGCCAGCTCATCAATTGTATAAAACTCAAGCCGCTGGACGATACCAAAACGATCACGCAGTGGCGAGGTTAACAAGCCAGCTCTGGTAGTTGCGCCTACCAATGTAAAAGGGGGTAGATCAAGTTTTATCGACCGTGCTGCCGGCCCTTCGCCTATCATCAGATCTAGCTGATAATCTTCCATCGCAGGGTATAAAATTTCTTCGACCGCAGGACTCAGCCGATGAATTTCATCTATAAACAGCACATCATGCGCTTCAAGATTAGTTAACAGCGCAGCAAGATCACCTGCTTTATCGAGAACCGGTCCTGAAGTTTGACGAATTTTAACACACATTTCAGCTGCTATGATATTAGCCAGCGTTGTTTTACCCAAACCGGGAGGGCCAAAAATCAATACATGATCCAAAGCTTCCTTTCTGGCCGTTGCTGCCTGAATAAAAATCTCCATTTGTTCACGCAACTCTTTCTGGCCGATATATTCAGCTAGACGCTTGGGGCGAATAGCTCTATCTTGACGTTCCTCATCAGAATGACTACTGGCAGTCACTATGCGATCACTTTCAATCACTTAACAGATCCTTGTAGTGCCAAGCGGATTATATCTTCGCAACTCTTGCCTTCATTATTCACATTTTGCACCATTTTAGTGGCATCCAGAGGTTTATACCCCAATGAACACAAGGCGCTGATAGCCTCTTGTTTCGGGTTATTGATTCGCGCAACAGTACCAGAACTGGTAACTGAAGCATCGACCGGTTCACCCATGTCCGGCAACCGGTCGCGCAATTCAATAACCAGGCGTTCAGCGGTTTTTTTTCCTACGCCGGGCAACCGTACCAGGGCTTGCGTATCATTATTCTGAATACACCGATGAAATTCTTCAGCGCTCTGGCCTGATAAAATCGTCAAAGCCAGCTTGGGGCCAACCCCGTTAACCTTTATCAGCGTTCTAAACATCGCGCGATCAGCTTCGCTTGAAAAGCCAAACATAATATGGGCATCTTCCCGAACGACCAGATGAGTGTGTAATAAAACCTCTGTACCGATAACGGGCAGATTATAAAAGGTCGTCATTGGTGCTTCAATTTCATAGCCAACACCATTAACATCCAACATTAAGATTGGCGGCGCTTTAGACGCCAGTTTACCGCGCAGAAAACCGATCATCGCAACAATCCCTGCTGTAAGCGCCGGGCAGTTTGCTGATAATGTGCATGACAAATACTTATGCCTAAAGCATCGCTGGCATCAATTTGCAACTCAC
>CAIKYI010000097.1 GCA_903831545.1 uncultured Methylobacter sp.
ACCCCAGCCCTCTCCCAGAGGGAGAGGGAGCAAGATGCCGAAGTTATTTCATGCACCATCCTAAGCTGCAATTTTGTCGTCATGGCGCTGCGATAAAGCTGCCAAAGTTGCCTCGGCACAAAGCAATAACTGCTCTGCCAGTAACAATGTCGTCGCAAGGTTATCTTGATTATTACAAGTCTCTATTTCTGCGGCTAACGTTTGTAAGGGTTTGGCACCAAAAATAGCCGCCCCGCTTTTTATGGTGTGAGCCTCACGACACAATACCGTTAAATCCCGTTGTTCTATGGCCAATTTTATAACATTACAGCGTTTTATCAGTTCATTTATAAAAACGTTCAGTAACTGTGGCATCTTGTCCATGCCGTGAACATCTACCAACTGGCGCAAAACGTCTTCATCCAACATCGTCAAACTTACATCAATTGGCGTAACGATTGTGATTGACGCGGGTTTGGTGGCTGCACTGCCGCACCATTGCTGCACTGTGGCCAACAAGTCATCTATAGTAATTGGTTTGGTAATATAGCCGTTCATGCCAGCGGCCAGGCACATTTCCTTGTAGCCCTTTAGAGCATGCGCGGTTATCGCGACAATGGGCACGATTGCAGCCGCACCACCCAGTTGGCGAATGCTGCGTGTAGCCTCCATCCCTGTCATATCGGGCATGGATACGTCCATAAAAATTAAATCGTACTGTTTTGCCGCTGCTGCTGCGATGCCCGCAATGCCGCAATCGGCGATATCCACATGATGGCCTCCGAGGATCAGCATGTTCTCAAGCACGATTTGGTTGATAATACTGTCTTCGACTAATAACAGTTGGGCGACAGTAGCCGGTTGTGCCGGACTTTCTTCGAATGGCTCGTTAGCGGTTAATACGGCCTGCGGAGCACTGGCCTCGGTACCACAACTAAACCAAAAACGGCTGCCAACGCCGAGACGACTCTCCATCCCCAAGTGACCACCCCATAATTCCACCAAACGTTTGGAAATAGCAAGCCCTAAACCACTGCCGCCATATTTGCGCGTATCGGAAGGATCGGCTTGAGTAAACACTTCAAATAACTGTGGCTGAATCTTCTCAGCGATCCCAATACCGGTATCAAGAACTTCAACCAGTAACACGCCGTCGCCATTTCCCTCAAGTCGCGACGACAATTTTACCGTGACGCTGCCGCTGGGCGTAAATTTGATAGCGTTGACCACCAGATTGAGTAAAACCTGGCGAAAACGCCAAGGGTCGCCAGTTATCCACAGTGAAACGTCGGGTGCTACGATTATCGACACCGCTAATTTTTTCTCCTGTGACTTTACTGCTTGTTGGAGTACGAGGTCATTAACCAACTCTACTACATTAAATACCGTGTTTTCCATATCCAGTTTTCCAGCCTCTACTTTAGTTAAATCTAAAATGTCATTAACCAGCATTAATAGATTATTACCTGAGTCTATTGCCAGCTTTACATAGTTTTTTTGCGTGTCATCCAATGTTGTTTTTGCCAGCAGCTCCTGAGTGCCCAATAAGGCATTAAGTGGTGTGCGGATTTCGTGGCTCATCGTAGCAAGAAATTGGGATTTAACCTGGTTTGCCTGTTCAGCCTGTTTTCGCCCCTCGCGTAAACTCCTCTCCGCCAGCTTGGCTTTGGTGATATCCCGTAATGTTGCGGTAAAATATTTGTTATTCTCAGACTCGAACGCGCAGATAAAAATTTCTATAGGAAACTCTCCCGTCCAACGATGCAGGGCAACCAGCTCAAAGCGCTTTCCAAACATGGCACTTTCCCCGGTTGTCAAGAAACTCTGAAAACCGCGCTTATACGATTCGTGATGGCGTTCAGGTATCAGTAAATTCACCATGGGTTTGCCCATCACTTCACTCAGTGTATAGTCGAACATAGCCAACGCGGATTGATTAAATCTACAAATATTGCCCTGCTGGTCGATAGACATAATGGCATCCAGACTGGACTCCAGCACTGCTTTTTTCATACTTTCACTAATACGCAACTGCTCGTCTAATTGCTTGCGCTCAGTGATGTCAGTGATTAAGCCATGCCAGAGCGTAGCACCATCCGCCTTCCTCTCGGTTGTCGCACTGCCCAACAGCCATCGCACTTTATTACCGTCAAGTTTTATCCGAAACTCATGATGCCACGGGGTCAAGTCACTTGCTGATTGCTGAAGGGCAAACCATAATCCATCGACATCATCCGGGTGGACAAGCGCCAATGCTTTGGATGCATTGTTGCGAATATCCACCGGATTGAGTTCGAATATATCCCTGATGCCTTCACTGACGTAAGGAAAGTAAGTGCTGCCATCTATGCGTAACTGACACTGGAAAACCATCCCGGGAATATTGGAAGTAATTTTTACCAACCGAAGTGAAAGCAATCGACTGCGATTCCATGCGAAGAGCGTGATGAAAATGAGCACTGATAACAGGATAATCAGAAGTGCAGAAACCAAGCGCCACAACCAGAGTGAGTCAACATTAATGATGGACGACTTAACGACAAGTTGCCAAGAACCGCCCGGCAACTGAATATTATGAAG
>CAIKYI010000098.1 GCA_903831545.1 uncultured Methylobacter sp.
AAAAAGAGCTGAAAAGTAGACTTGGTTTTTTAATAATCCGTGTAAATCCGTCAGATCCGTGTCATCTGTGTTCTTTCAAGTTTAATACTTTTATTCATAATTACTTGATCTGTAAATAATGGGATATTTATTGCGAGTTGCCCAACTACCTGGCAAATAGCCACTGATTCTGTATTCCCGATCAACCGCCTAAAGCCAGCCTTTACGTTTAAAGAACCAATAGGGCGAAATACCAGCCAGTAACATTAAGCCCAGCGCCCCCGGATAACCCAGCCGCAAGTTAAGTTCCGGCATGTACTGAAAATTCATCCCGTAAATGCTGGCCACCAACGTTGGCGGAAGAAAGACCACCGCTGCAATGGAAAAAATTTTAATAATCTTGTTTTGCGCAATATTGATAAAACCCTGGGTCGAATCCATCAAAAAGTTGATTTTATCGAACAAGAAAGTGGTGTGTGACATCAAGGTCTCAACGTCGCGCATGATTTCCCTGGATGTTTCCTGTAAGTCCGGGTGATTACGCAAATGCCTTTGCAAAAAGGAAATGGAGCGCTGCGTATCCATCAGACATAAGCGGATTTTACCGTTACTGTCTTCCAGTTTGGCCAGTTGATCGATGGCATTTTCAAGATCGGAGTCTATTTCTTCCAGCACCAGATAACTGACATCTTCCAGTTTTCGATGAATATCTTCCAGTGCATCTGCAAGATTTTCTACTTTTTGCTCGAAGATGATAATCAATAATTCCTGTGGTGAATGCGCCTCTACCTGTCCACGTCTGGCCCGCATGCGTAACAGCCGAAAATCGGCCAGCGCACCTTCGCGTAAAGTAATTAAACGATCGTTTTGCAAAATAAACGCGACAGTCGCCGTGTCGTGTCTGCCCTCGCTTTGGGCAAGAAATAAAGAGCGGACATGGACTCCGGTATTATCGGTAAAGTAACGCGCCGAAGACTCAATTTCATCTACATCATCTGATTCGGGAAGTGCCGCGCGTAAAAATGCCTGTAGCTGGGTGCGCTCGCTGTCACTGGCATCGTGGGCATCAATCCAGGAGGCCTTTGCAACTGCCTGCTTAAGCTGGTCTTTGGATGGCGTTTGTTCTTTTAGTCGGCCCTTGTCGATATTAAAGAGTCTTAGCATTGTGAGGTATTTCCGTTCTTTATGATGACCCAGACAGGCTATTCGGGCGGTGCAGAGTGATTAATTTAGCGCATCCTTGGGTGAGTTCCGTCCAGCTTCCTTCAAAAGAAAGATGGGCCAACGCTGCGGTAGGCAAACATTTTCCATTCAGCGTTAATGGAACCGGATCTGGAACCAATTTTAACAACAGGTTTTCCAGACCTGGATTATGGCCAACCAGCAAGACCCTATGACCATGCCCCAATGATTTTAACAACTCAAGCAAAGTCAGTGCTTCAGCTTCATAAATACGCGGTTCGTAGATAACAGCTGATTCGTCAAGGTCTAACTGCCTGCAAACTCGCAGCGCAGTCGAAACGGTTCGCGCTGCGGGCGAACAAAGAATAGTGTCCGGCTTCAAATGCTGCTCATGCAGCCAGCGTCCCACTTCCTTGGCTGCGCGCCGTCCGCGCTTTTTTAAGGGACGTGAAAAATCCTCCATCTCAACTGACCAATCCGACTTGGCATGACGCAATAATAACAGTTCGTGAGTCATAAAATTTTCCCTTGAGTCTAAGGTTATCGTTGAGACATTTTTGCGCAAGTAACACTATACCAGTTATTTTTTATCAGGTTCTATTAAATCATAAACCAATAAAGCTCTTATTTTACGTGGCATACAGGTCATTTAGCAATAAATTGACCCGCTCTATCAGTAGTACTACTTATTGTTTGATCGGTTTTATTTCTTTATTCTAATCGTGGTTACGCAATATCCGCTATTTTTCAATTAAACAACATAAATGAGGTTAGACATGTCTTTAAAAGAAGATTTTGATAATTTGATAGCCAAGTTGCAGCAAGAGCGTGATGAGATCGGCTTGAAATTACATCTGGCGACAATGGAAGCCAAAGAGGAATTTGATGATGCCGAAAATCAATGGCGGCATTTAAAAATCAAGGCGGCTGAAATAGCTGATGAGTCCGTGGACACTACCGAAGAGCTTATAGCCAACGCTAAAATAATCGCTGAAGAACTAAAAAATACCTACCAGCGTATCAGCAAGCGTTTGGCCGAATAAGGATTTAAGGCCGCGCCATCTGAAATTCCTGGCCTTGATAAACGACCAGCAAACTGCCCGGTAGAATTTCTTTTAGCAACAGAGTGTCTTTTATTTGTTGCCCGGGTTTGTATTTGACCATATCAATCATGACAAAGCGCTCTTCGGGATGTTGTGAATAGACAAAGACATTGATGTTGAATTTTGGCAGCGCTTGACGAAACTCAACTGGCAGCTCGGTTAAAAAAGGGATAGCCTTTTTAACGGGTACCATTTCCGGTGCAACAGGCTCAACTTGTTCAATGACCTCTATATTTGGAACAACTGGTACAGGTAACTCCGGTTTCTTTGCAATAACAGGTGGCTTACTGACATCAATTACCGGCGTTTTTGTGATGACAGGTTTAACCGGCAAGGGCGCAACTACCGGTTTTTGCGTATCAATCAATTCGGCAATAGAGGTTGTTTTAGTTTCGGTTTTTTGGGTCAGTCTTTCTGGCTGGGAAGGTTTGGTAACGGCTTTAACCTGAACTTTTTTTTCAGGTACTGCAATTGCCGGAGCGATACTTGTAGCAGTTAATTCAGGCGTGGCTACTGAATTGTTTTTGATAAACCAGACGATACCCGCAACAACAAAAACATTACCGATTAAAAGTAGTCCAAAAAAAATCGCTGTTTTGTTACGCTTTTGTTGCGGCTGAATCAGAAGGATTTTGTCCGTTACAGTTTCAGACTCAAGATTTCGTCTTTCCTGCTCCGATTTACGCAATGCATTTAAAATAAAAGACATGATTAATCGGTAAGTTTTAAGTGGGGGAAATCAACTTTACGCTCTAAATTTTTAAGCTGAAGCAGGGTCTTGTCACCGATCTTGCCGTCTTCCGGTAATTGGTGTTGATGTTGAAACTTGATAACGCGGGCCACTAAATGATCGTCATAAAAACGTGGCAGCTCTACGACTTCATTTTTTCCATCAACACTGTTTAACAGATGCCGTAACGTTAATATCTCATCTGAAGTCTGATGAGGATAGATTAATTTGCCCTTAACAATTGGCGCTGGCTCCAGTATTAAATAATAGCCATTCCACTCTTGTAATACATCCACCAGAGGAAAATAATCCTCTTTAAAGTGGACGAGCGCCTGACTTCTTTCCAAACCGGTCAGCAAGGCCAGCGGCATTTGTTTACTGGTTGACGAAAACTCCATAATTGCAGGGCGGTTCATTGCCAGCAGCTCTTTCCAGCTGGCTTTACCAAACACACAGCGCAATCCGGTTGTTTCCACATAATTACAATCGACCTGATTACTTGCCGGAACGGGCTTATTCCATATTTTCAAGGCGCTGATCAAGGCCGCATTTAATGAATAATCGGGATTATTGATCCAGTCATGGAATGACTTGGTTTTGACAACTGGAACGGGGATGATTTTTTCAACCGGAAGCGATTTTTTGGGCTCCACCGGTTTGATAATTTCAGGCTTGGGCAACGCCTCCAAGCTTGGGTTTTGCTTGCTTAACCTGGGAAGATAATCCTGGTAATAGCTACCGGCTAAGATACAGGCTAATAAAAGCATGCCCAATAATGCTCGAAGATTCGAACGTTTTTGGCCTGCATAATCCAGCGTTTCAATAGCAGCATTGCCAATGATTGCCGGAGTGATAATTAAATTATTTGCTGAATAAGCGCCAAGCAATGCGCGGTCACAAAGAATATTGACGACTCTGGGTATACCGGAGGAAAGTTTGTAAATTTTGCGGATTGCGCTTTGTTTAAATAGCTCAGGATTGCCATTGCAAACTATAAGACGATGGCGAATATAGGCCCGTGTTTCATCCAGTGATAACGGCAACAGGTGATAGCGTGCGGTAATTCGCTGATTTAACTGACGCAAATCCTGTCGCTTAAGTAACGTTTTTAATTCAGGCTGGCCAACCAGAATAATTTGCAACAACTTTGCTTTGCTGGTTTCCAGATTAGTCAGCAAACGAATTTGCTCCAGAACTTCAAAGCTTAAATTCTGCGCCTCATCGATGAGTAACACCGTTCGCTTGCCATTGGCATGGGCGGTAAGCAGATGTTGGTTTAAAAGGTCGATCAGATTTTTTAATGATTGCTGATTTTTGTCATAAATAATCCCCAGTTCATCGCAGATAGTCGCCAACAACTCGACAGCATTGAGTTTTGAATTTAAGATTAAGGCAATTTCTATATTTTCAGGTATTTGTTGTAACAGGTAGCGACAAAGCGTTGTTTTCCCGGTGCCCACTTCGCCTGTCAACGCAACGAAACCGCCAGCGAAATTAATGCCGTAAAGTAGATGCGCCAAACCCTCCTGATGACGGGGACTCATATAAATAAAGTGTGGATCAGTCGCGATGGAAAAGGGCGACTCACTAAAATGAAAGTATTGGTTATACAAAATTCTGAATTTATAAAATAACGTAAAGAATAATTATAATTGATTGTAACCCACATCGGAAAAACAGGACGGTTAAATGTTGACAATAACTTGCTGAACTCTGCCCTAAGCAGACTGTCATGATGGATATAAATTGATATAAAATCTGGCGGTATAACTATCGGGGTATATACTTTATTAAAAATTAAATAACATCCATGAATTACCACCTTATCTGCATAACTCATTAAATTTATAGATGACTAAATCAAAAAATCTTATTGCCTGGATTTTAGTATTCATTTTTCTTGATCTTTCCATTCTGGCCATCAATTTCTGGATAGCTCATCAAATAGATCATGACTCGCTAGCGATCAATTTATCGGGGCGTGAACGCATGCTTTCACAGCGAATCACTAAAACGCTACTGGCGCTTGAACTAAGAAAACCCGGTCAGGATCAAGAGGCTTATATTCAGGAGTTTCGCAATTCCGTTATCATGTTTGATCAAACCTTGGTCGCCTTTGAACAAGGCGGAATTGCTGTTGGCGGCGATGGCAGCCAGGTGATCCTTAAACAGGTAACATCTGAACCTGCAGCCTTATTTATAAACCGTGCCCAACAAATCTGGAAGCCGACGCACGAACGCCTGTTACCTTTCATCAGATCCAAAATGATGATACCGGACGAAATATTAAAGCAGGTACAGGAAGAAATGCTCCAGCACAATCTGCAATTGCTTGATTTGATGAATAGCCTTACCTCCGCGTTAGAACGAGACTCGCGTAACCAGGCCAATACTTTACGTGTAGTACAAACCACGGTTTTTATTCTTGCAATGCTTAACTTTGTGTTTATTGTGCGCAAATTACATTTAATGAATGAAAAAACAACACAAGCAAAAGAGTTGTATAGCGAACTGGCCTTACGCGACCCGCTAACGGGCTTGTTTAATCGACGTTATTTTGAAAATGCGCTAGACCGCGAGATAAACGCATCGCATCGAAGGCCTGACAGGAGCGCGTTTGCGGTACTGATGCTCGATCTTGATCAATTTAAACCTATTAATGACAAATTCGGACATGAAGCCGGAGACGATGTTTTAAAAGTGATTGCAAAGCGGCTAACTCAACATGCAAGGACAAATGATATTGTTGCGCGCTTGGGAGGGGACGAATTCATGTTAATTTGCTCTGATCTTTGCGATGAACAGGGCGCTAAAAACTTTTGCGAACGCTTGCTTCATTCCATCAATGATCCTATCGTATTAAATGTTGGCAAGGTACAGGTTGGCGTCAGTATTGGAATTGTCTTTTACCAAAATAAAAATAAATCAGAAGGCGACCTCATGCGCATGGCGGATAACGCCATGTACGCGGCAAAAAAAGGCGGGCGAAATAACTACGTCATTTTCAGGGACGCCCCATAACCCGAATTATTGGTTTTGTCTTTTATCTATACAATTCATTTTTATAGGATGTGCTGAACGACAGTGAAGCGCATCATTTGCAAGAGTGGGTACGACGCTCTATGTAATATCCAAAGTCAGCTTTGGACTCCACTCGGGAGTTCAAAGCCAGCTTTGAACATTTCAGCCACAATCTATATAAGCAAAAAACACAGCGCTACACTTTGCATAGCGCCAACAAACCGCTCATCAACGCCAACGGTGTCGGCGGGCAACCGGGGATGAAAGCATCAACCGGAATAACGTTGGATATCGCACCGCAACTGGCATAAGACACGCCAAACTCGCCACCGCAGGCAGCGCAATCGCCAACGGCAACTACCCATTTAGGATTCGGCGTTGCTTCATAAGTTCTCAGTAACGCGGTTTGCATGTGCCTGGACACCGGCCCGGTCACCAACAACACATCCGCATGCCTGGGCGAAGCAACAAAATGAATCCCGAAGCGCTCAATATCGTAAAAGGGATTATTCAGCGCGTGGATTTCCAGTTCGCATCCATTACAGGAGCCTGCATCGACCTGACGTATGGCAATACTTCCGGAAAATTTCTTGTCGATATGCCGCTTTATCTCAATACCTAACTGCTCCAGCTCGGTATCTTTTGGCGTTTT
>CAIKYI010000099.1 GCA_903831545.1 uncultured Methylobacter sp.
AAACCACATTGCGATGATGACCTAAATCAAAACTTGCCGGACAAACCAGATTGCCCACATTTTCGATAAATAACAGATCCAGTCCCTCCAGCGCCAGATGATGCAAGTCATTGTGTACCAGATGAGCATCCAGATGGCAGGCGGTGCCGGTAGTAATTTGATAAGCCGGAACGCCTTGCGCCTGAATGCGTTTGGTATCATTTTCCGTTTCAAGATCGCCTTCAATAACAGCTATTTTTAATGTTTCGCGAAGACGCTTTATGGTTGCCTCAAGCAGCGCTGTCTTACCTGATCCTGGTGAAGACATTAAATTAATCACCAAAACTTTATGTTCATCAAAATGACCGCGATTATGCTCAGCCTGATGATTGTTTTGCGACAACAAATTCTGCAGCACAGAAACCGTCGTCACGCCATTTTTAGGTTTCTCTGCCATCACCAGCGGACGATTGCCCGGTGTAATGTTACAGCCACAGGTATTACACATGATCAAATTCCAATTATTTTAAATTTAGTCCGCATTCTGCAGTTCGACACGCGCCAGAATCAACTCGTCCCCACTCAGAAGCCTGGTATTAAAATCGCCACAGATTCCGCAGATGAGATTGCTGACCGAAGCTTCGGATTCGACACCACAACTGTTACAAAGCACAAGAATCGGCAAAGCTTCGGTTAGAAACTCTGCCTCTTCGGCCAAGGTGCCTGCCCGACTGATGGTAAATGCTGTTTCCAAAAGCATCGGCTCGATACCCGATAAAGGGCCAATTCTGACAATGATACGAACGACTTTTTCTGCGTTATGTGTTTTTGCAATGGTCATTACCTGATCCATCAAGTCCGCACACAGTGACAGCTCATGCATTGACAACATCCTCTTCCAGCATCTGGTCAAGCAATTCCCAGGTAGAATTGGCTTCCTCTTCGGAAATTTTCTGAATCGCATAGCCAACGTGAATCAGAATGTAATCACCCAACTCCAGCGTCTCGCCTTGCAATAAAAACAGACTGGCATCCCGCTCCACGCCCTTGGCGGCACAACGGGCATTAAATCCATCGATATGGATAATTTGCATGGGAATGGCAAGACACATGATTGACTTCCGTAAACTAAGTTAAGGTTTATTATGCTGCAACCAGCAACAAACCGCTAGCGACAATCAACGAACCACCAACGATACGTTGAAGCATTTTATGTTGACTTAAGCTTCTTGCAAAACCAATACCAAGGCCATGCAACAAAGACGTCGCCAAAACAAACCCTATTCCATAGAACAAAGGCGAGGCAGCTAGCGGTAATTCCAGCCCATGCGCGTAACCATGGAACACTGCAAACAGCCCTGCCAGACCGATACCAGCGACTAACGGCAAGCGAATAGAGCCGGCAATCAGTAAGCCCAGAATCAGAACTGAACAAACAATGGCAGGTTCTACCAAAAGAAGTGCTACGCCTAACGATCCCAACGAGGCCGCTGCGGACATAACGCTCACAAAAGTAAGCGGGATAATCCAGGTTGCCCGGCCACCAAGTTGTCCAGCCCAGATGCCGACAGCTATCATGGCCAGCAAATGATCCAGGCCGACAAAAGGATGCGCCCAACCAGCCATAAAACCGGCACCTTGTGCTCCGAAAGTATGCGCCTCGGCAACCGGCATGATTGTCATCAATACAGAAAAGCTTAACAAAAAGAGTGATAATTTTGCTTTCATAGTAGTTACCTTAAAGTTGTGGAAATATTGACCTTGATCAGCTCTTTACCGTTCGGGTCGCTGACATGTACCGCGCAGCCTATGCAGGGATCGAAGCTATGGATAGTCCGTAGAATTTCCAGTGGCTGAGCAGTATCGGCCAGAACATGACCTTCCAGAGCTTTCTCGTAAGGACCAGGACGTTGGCTTGCATCCCTGGGACCAGCATTCCATTGGCTGGCAACAATACACTGGTAATTTTTAATTTTACCATTTTCTATCGACAACCAATGGCCAAGCGCTCCGCGAGGAGCCTCTGTGAAACCCACGCCGGTTAGCAACGGTGCTGGTACCATATTCAGGGGATTCTTATGTTTCCATGTAGAAGTATCTGTCCATTTGAAACCTGCAGCCAAATTTGAGTCGATTTGTGAAACGGCATCGGCATCAGTAACAAAAGTAGCAAGAATGTTGCGAAAACCAGGTTTAGCCGGATCAATATTGACTAACAGACGTTCATGCCAACGCGACATGGCATCAGCGATGACCTTAGTCTCAATTGTCCGCGCCGCAATACGACCCAGAGTAGAATCAATGTCTAAAATATCAAGTTTAAGTTGGCCTACCCAAACAGTGTCAACCAGGCTTTTCGCCAGCGAGTGGGCCTTTTCAACAACTGTTACAGGATTAGCTTTGGCCTTGGCATACATCATCACAACATGAGCCAGAGGTCCAACCTCCATCGGTTCCTTATACCAACGAGGTGACTTGATCCAGGAGTAACCTGCGTCGTTAGCTTTATTAAGAGTGTAATTTGCGCCTGGCGCTGGTCCTTTTCTACCGGCATAATCCAAGTTCGTTTGTCCCTCACTAGGATGGAGTCCAGCATTGTTACCAGATGTAACGCCGAGATAGCTATACCATGAATGGGAAACATACTCTTGAATTTCATCAGTTTTTTTCATATTCAGAGATGTGAAGGATGTCAGGTCTAATCTGTCTAACTTCCCACGCAAAACACCCTGAGGGATTAAAAGGTTATCTAATTCACGGATCCCGTTCTCAGGGAACTCGCCGTAGCAGAGAAAGTTTCCGCCTGTGCTGCCGCGTTTCTCCCAGCCCTTGTAATAACCAGTTGTGCCGGGCACGCCTTGCGATTTATAGATTCCGGCAACCAGTATGGTATCGGGCACATAAACCTGGTCTACAAATTTCTTCATTGTAGTGATAAGTGCCGTCACCTTCGCCATATTGACTTTGTTTAACGAGGTGCC
>CAIKYI010000100.1 GCA_903831545.1 uncultured Methylobacter sp.
AATATTTTTTCTTGATCTTTGCCTTTGTTTTCTTGTTGGGTTTAAGACTAAAAAACATCAATCATTTATAGCGCGTTATATTGCCCAACAATTCTAAATAAAAGTTCTTCTTCGATGTTTGTAAACTTAGGCGCAAATAAATCAGTGCCTACCATTTTTCAAAAGAATATTGCTTTAACTTTAATTATCGCAAAGTTTGTAATTTGAGGAATTCTAATCTTTGCCTGAACGTACGGTTTACGATTTCTCATTATTAAATATTAGCATTAATTTAACATAATATACATTATGCGAAGTATTTATGCTTTGTAACTGCCTTCCTAGCTGATAGTTACTACCCTCCATGAATAAACAAAGTTTCGACTACACCTACTGGAGCAAGGTCAGCAAAGCATACATTGATTGATTGATTGATTGACGTTTATTTATTCAACAACGTTCCACAACAAACCATCTTCAGCTCGTCTGGGCAATGCACCTCGTCCCGTTTGCGATAAGGAACTGGTTTCGCCAATTGCACACATATTTTGATTAAGAGCATTTGGGTCAATGGCTTGAACAGCAATACTGGCGAATGTGCCACTTAAATTCAGTTGCGGACTGGTGACATTGACCGTACCGCTAACGCCTCCAGGTGCTGCAGCCTGAATGACATTTAGTCCTGAAAACGGCATAAATCCTAAAGCGGCTGAACCGCCGACAAACAAAGAACTGCCCGATGGAATCAGAAAAGGCGTGTTGATGTTAACCAGGCCACCACTGGCTCCGGGAGCTGCGGTATTGGCCTGGATAAATCCGCTCTGCATCATCAGAAAATTTGCCAGCAAGTTGATATTGCCGCCACTACCTGAACCATTTGGGTCAAGCACGGAAGTCATGATCGCCGAATTCTGTAGCCAGACCATATTGCCGCCACTGATGGCAATTGCGCCGCCATTTCCACTAAAGGCAGAGGTACTTATCGCGGAAGGGTCAAGATAAAGCTTGTCCAGAAAGTTAAGCTTAATGTAACCGGCGTCGACATTGTGGTTGGAATCGGCCACGATCTGACTGTTTTTAAGCGAAATACTGTTTGCGTTGAGATCAATTCCGGCTCTGCTCAAACTACCGATGCCAACCCCTTCGTTGGAAATACTGATTTGAGCACCATTGCTCAGGTTGACATCATTACTCGCAGTAATGCCAATAGTGCCCGTCTGGCCGCCTGAACCGGTTCTTGCCATACTGCGAATGCCGGTAAAATTGACATCAACATAATGGCCCAGTAATTCCAGCGGAATGGCTGATATTCCCTGTATCGACAGATTGCCGGTAGTTACCGAAACCGATCCGGCACTACCCTGACCTGCAGTTGAAGAGCTTATGTATGCACCTGAATTCATGGTTAAATCATATGAGTTAACAGCTATAACTCCGGCATTTCCTGTTTTATCCCCAAGTTCCCCCCCCAACGAATCAGTGGTGATCGAGGCATTTTCCAAAACAAGGCTAGACGCATTAACTATAATGTCCCCTGCATTTGCATCACCGTTGGACGATGCCGTGACTTTACTAAGTCCGGATATTTTAACTTCGCCAGCGCTAGTGCCATCTGTCTTGCCAGTAAACTTGATTAAGCCTGGTTGTGAGTCAGACACACCAGAATTGATTTTGGTGCTGATTTCGGAATTATGGTCAATGCTTATATTGCCGCCCACCTTGAGTATAATTTCACCTGCATCTCCGGGATCTTTAATTTCAGTTGTTGTGTCTGCTTTTCTACCGTCAGCATCAAGGACATAACCTAAAACTCCATTATTGGCCGTGCTTTCCGTCTTGATATTAGATGTATTATCCAGTTTGACCGAGTCGGCAGTAATATTGATATGTCCGGCATTGCCAAAAGTCTCGGTGCTACTAAGTATTGACGATTGATGATTCACTTCCACAGCATTAACTACGGTAATATTCACATCTCCGGCAAGCGGATTGATTGCATAAGGCACAGGTATAGTTCCATCCGGAAGATAACTATTACCGTTAGCATCATGCGAAATGTTACTTTTATCGACCGAACTTGCCGTGATCTTCGATGAGTGATCTATAAGTAACGAATCGGCTTGAATATTCACATCACCAACCGGGGCAAACGAGGTTTCTGATTCAATACTTGAACCGTTATCCAATGTTAATTTTCCTGTTGCCAGCACATCAATACCGCTACGCAGGATACTTCCAGGGACTTCTTGATTATTGTTATTTGCGCTGGTTTCACAACCGCCACAATCATCGCCGTAATTGTCGGAAATAATATGTGCATGGTTCAAGGTAATATTGCCGCCTCTTACAAGCTGGATCTCTTCAGCATCTCCTCCGGCATTAAGCAATGATGTGCTGTTCAGGCTGATATCACCATCCAGTTTGACTGTAGGGAACTGACCGTCCAGATCCACAGTTCCTGTTGTCTGGGTATGAGTAGCCATTAAAAGCATTTGTATGCCGTCAACATGGTCTGTGGGATAACCGGCATCCACCAGATTTACCATACCAACCTGACTATTATTACTGATGCTAATGTCTCGTCCAACCAGTTCTATACGTTCATCGTCGAAAACCTGAATGGTTGCATGATCCAGCTTTATATGTCCGGCCAGGTTACCGTTCAAATTCAATGCACCGACCTCACTACCCAGAAAACCGAAAGATTCCGGAGCCTCAATTGATAACTGGCTAGACTGGGTTCCATCGGAGGCAAAAAAGCGTCCATCGGTAAAATTCAGACTATTGGCAGAACTGGCATAAAAAGACCCGGGCACATCCACTACTGAACCGGCACCAAAAGTAATCCCGGCCGGATTAATTAAAAAAAAGTTACTTGCCCAACCACCAGCACTAACATCGACTTTCAATTTGCCATCAATTACAGTTTCATAGCCACCAGTGACTCGCGCAATTACGTTATCCCAGGAATTAATTAAATCAAAAGATGCTGTATCACCTGAGCCGATATTGAAGTGACTGAAACTGTAAAACAGATTACCGCCCGCTGACTGCCCATTTGTTTCAAGGATTTGGTAAGTTGAAGCATTAGGCGTTGCATCTACAACTAGAGGTGTCACCGCAAGATGATTGTCAGTCTGAATTTGAGTGTTAATTGCCCAAACTGTGCAAACAGGCCATGTTGTAAACCCTAGTCCTACCGATAGCGTTAATGCCAACTTATGGAATGCTTGTTTTTTCATATCCAATTCCCCACCAAAATAAACGGCGACCAAAAGAAAGGATGCCTCATTTCCTTGGTCTTTAATAATTCCAGTTGTGCTTTGCGTAAGGCTTCGGCTTTACTGGAGGATTGGCTCAGGTTCTTGTAAAAACTGCCCATCAGTTGCGAGGCTGCGGTATCAGATATAGGCCAAAGCGAGCCTATGGCACTGAGCGCGTGGGCTTTTAAGGCAACGCCGGCAAACCCCATTGGCGCACGGTCGTCACCTTCTGCAGTTTCGCATGCGCTAAGTGTTAGCAGTTCAATGGATTTTCCGGGTTGCGCGCCTTTTAGCAGGCCTTCCAGGTCATTTATTTTAAGTAGATTATCGTGAGCCATAATGAAACTGGTTTCGGCGTCGGAGGTAAAAACGCCGTGCGAGGCGATATGGATTATTTCGAAAGGTTGCGTGGAAGCCGCCTGATGGAAGCTCTCAACCGTAAAAGTATCATTGAGCAACGTGGTGTTTTTTACCGACTTTTGCACGGTGTTCAATTCGGCTTCAACCCCTGGCAAACTAAGTTGCTCCTGAAGTTTTTGCACGGCGCCTGGTGTTTTGATTAGATTTTCGGCG
>CAIKYI010000101.1 GCA_903831545.1 uncultured Methylobacter sp.
CCATACGCCGTAATTGACGGGTAATCGTACCGCCGGATTCTTCTTTCCATTCCCAAACTTTTTCTAGGAATTTTTCACGGCCCAGATCATGGCGGGTTTTGCCTTCAGCATTGCATAGTCTCTCCACTACCATTTGCGTGGCAATGCCTGCATGGTCGGTGCCTGGTTGCCACAAGGTGCTGAAACCTTTCATCCGGTGATAGCGGGTAAGAGCATCCATGATGGTATCTTGAAATGCATGGCCCATGTGTAAACTGCCGGTAACGTTGGGCGGCGGAATCATGATGCAATAGGATTCACCCTCGGATTGGGCTGTAAAGTAGCCTTTTTCTTCCCAGGTTTGATACCAGCGTTGTTCAATCGAATGAGGGGCGTATGTTTTTTCCATGGGTGCGTTATTGTTTTTGTGAAAATTAGCTATTTTAGCAGAATTAAGGATAGTAATCAGTGCAGTCGGGTCGACAGCATGGATGCAGAAGGTAGAACAATCACCGGGTGTCAGTATATCCTGAAAAAGCTACCAATCCTTATGGGTTGTAAGCTTCATGCCTGACTGCTGATATTGGCGATAACGGTCTCTACCGGGTACTTTGGTGGCTTCGCTGTTATCCAGTATTTCAAGAATCCTGGCTGTTTGCAGGCCGGGATCAGGATAACGTGAAGACAGGTTAAACAGGGTGTTTTGCCAATGCTCAGGTGCAGTGAGTGAGCCAATCAAAATCACTTTGTCAATTTCTGGTAAGGCGCCATTGTAGATCTGGTGCGGAATAAAGCTCCCTGCCCTGAAAGTCCAGAGCAGGTCATCCATTATTTGGCTTTGTTCGTCCGTATCGGTCATTACATAACAGAAACAACCGCTACGATAGGCTTTTTCAATCAGTTTGCAGGCAAACAGATATCTATCCTGTAGCGATTCTGTTGGCAGTATGTAAAAACTGACTTCAGCCATTTATGATTTATCAGTAAGCGTTCGATTAATCAGGTATTGACTTAATAGAGGCACGGGACGACCTGTTGAACCTTTGGTTTGACCGGTGCGCCAGGCAGTGCCGGCAATATCCAGATGCGCCCAGCGAAATTTTTCGGCAAATTTACTTAAAAAGCATGCTGCCGTAATAGTACCGCCATCTTTGCCGCCAACGTTAGCCAAATCGGCGAAATTGGATTTTAGTTGCTCCTGATATTCTTCCCAGAGTGGCAGGCGCCAGACGGTGTCGTTTGCGCATTCGCCGGCTGCGGTCAAGTCATTGCATAAAGCGTCATCGTTACCGAGCAGTCCGCTGGGTATGCGGCCTAGCGCTACCAGGCAAGCACCGGTCAGGGTGGCGAGGTCGATTACCACGTCGGGGTTGTAGCGTTCCGCATAGGTCAAAGTGTCGCAAAGTAGCAAGCGGCCTTCCGCATCGGTATTTAGCACTTCAATAGTTTGGCCTGACATGCTGGTTAGAATGTCGCCGGGTTTATTGGCATCACCGTCAGGCATGTTTTCGGATGACGGGATCAGGCCGATAATATTTAGCGGTAATTGCATTTGTGCAGCCGCCAATAAAGTTCCCAGAACCGCAGCGCCGCCGCACATGTCGTATTTCATTTCGTCCATTCCTGGCGCCTGTTTTAATGAAATACCGCCCGCGTCGAAAGTGAGACCTTTGCCAACCAATACGATAGGCTTGGCGTTTTTCTCACCACATTGATAATCCAGAATAATGAATTTTGCCGGTTGGCGACTGCCGCGAGACACCGATAACAGAGCGCCCATGCCAAGATCAGCCATTCCAGCTTCTTCCAGTATGTTAACTTCGATACTGCTGTATGTTTGCCCCAGTTTTATTGCCTGTTCTGCAAGATAGCTTGGCGTGCAAAGATTGCCAGGTAAATCGCCAAGTTGTTTGGCCAGGTTCATGCCTTCGGCAATTGCCTTGCCTTGCAATAAGCCTGACTCGACTGCAATCCGTTCTGTTTCGGGGGCGGTAATGGAAATTTTTTCAATTTTGCTTTCTGTTTCTTTGTCAGATTTCAGTTCTGTAAATTGATAAACGGCATCGTTAAATACTTCGATGATGTGGCTGGCTTTCCATTGCCAGTCACGAGCAGTAACTTCACATTCCGCGAGACAGCAGACAACCGTTTTTATTTGCGGTTTTTTCAGGCTGTTAACGGCGGCTAATAGAGCCTTTTTGTAGTCCTTTCCGGACAAGGCAGCATTTTCCCCCAGACCGACCAATAAAATGCGTTCGATTTTGCTGTTGGGTATTGCATTTATCAACACCGTTTCGCCATTTTTTCCACTCAGGTCGCCCCGGTTGACGATATTGCCGATAAGTCCGTTGGTACTGTTGTTAAGCGCAATTGCAGACGGACTAAGTTGTTGATCCTGGTAGACACCGACAATGATACAGTCGCATTGCAGCTCTTCCAAGGGGGCGGTTTCTATTGAATAGTTCATAAATTAATCAGTTTATTTAGAGGGCGTGTGTGTTGAGTTGATCGTAAAGGGCCGCTATTACTCGAGGTTATCCAGGGTTGTCCGAAATAGGTAGGCGTTTATTTTGGTTGTCCTTTAGAACGGCCAGTCTTGGTAAATGCCGGTAATTATAATACAATTTCCGGTTTTGGACAGTTTAGCTTCGACTTCGTCCAACAAGTAGGCCTCGGAATTTGGAGGTTTTTTGGTTTTGTTTGCCAACCTGAATAACAAGTTTGTGCGAACTGCGTCTAATCCAGGTTGGTTAATGAACTCTCCCAGGTCAGTTTTCTCTATTTTGCTAAATAATTTACCAACTCGAGATGACGGTCGATATTTTTTTGGCATGGAATTTGTCGTTTCGATGTACACACATTTCATTTTTGACTAGAGGGAGGTGCCGTTTGGAAGCGAATTGGACAAAAGGTTACAAAGAGAAGAGGCGTCAAAGGATTACGGTTCTGGATAAAATGATTGCCGGAGATTTATTAAAAACGCTGCTGGCTGTTCTTTCTGTGCTTGTGGTGATTATCGTCAGCCAGGGTTTTATTCGTGTTCTCGATAAGGCTATTCAGGGGTTAATTTCAAATAAAACCATGCTGAGTATTTTAGGTTTTAAAACCATAATAGTTGGCGTTGGTTTTTTGCCGGCCGCCATTTTTATGACGTTATTGATGGTTTTGGGCCGAATGTACAGGGATCAGGAAATGTCAGCCGTTTTTTCAGCAGGCGGAGGTCCTGGATTGATTTATAGGGCTGTTTTTTTGTTGGTTTTTCCTTTAAGCGTCCTGGCCGCCGGTTTGTCTATGTACGTTGCGCCATGGGCAGAATCGCAAATAGCGCAATTGACGCATCAGGATGCGGAGTCCTCCGATCTTAGAGGTCTGGGAGCAGGAAAGTTTAGTGAATACAGTCAGGGAGATCTGGTTTTTTATGTTGAAAAGATAGATGCAGATAAAAAAATGCATGACGTTTTTGTCCAAAACAGACAGCATGGGACTATTGAAATAATAAATGCCAAAACGGGCCGATTGGCAGGATTGTATGAAGCTTCCTATATGGTTTTAGAAGATGGCGAACGTATACAAGGTCAGCCCGGCACGGTCAATTACGTCATCGAAAAATTTGCCGAATATGCAGTGAGAATAGATGCCAGGGAAACTGCGGTTAGTTTTGCCCGTGAGGCAGTTGCAGTCGATGTATTGTTAAGTTCCAAGTTAATAGTTGATATAGCGGAGTTGCAACGGCGATTTTCCATACCCATAGGCATTATGTTGCTAAGTTTTATAGCCGTGCCTTTAGCGCAAATTTCTCCTCGTGGTGGCGTTTACGGGAATATGCTGGTTGGATTTCTCATTTATTTCAGTTATGGAAATTTTGTTCGGCTGAGTCATGGCTGGGTAGCAAAAGAAGCGCTTCCAGTATGGGTTGGAAGTTATGGTGTAAATCTTACCTTATTGCTGGTCGGTAGCATTTTATTGTCAAGGCTTTATGGCTGGCAGTGGTTAAGACTGAAAGCTGTCAAAATGGTGGCCAGATGAATGTATTAACCGGCTATATGGTCAGGGAGATTTTAAAAGGTTCATTCATTGCGTTGTTGTTATTATTGACTTTGTTTAATTTGTTTACATTGAGTGATGAGTTAAAGTTTCTTGGCAAAGGGAGTTATGGTCTAAAAGAAATATTTTATTTTATTGTCTTGACGTCACCGACTACTTTTTATGAACTGGTTCCGGCTTCGGCATTGCTAGGCAGTCTTTTTATCTTGGGCAATATGGGCAATAATCGTGAACTTATCGCGATGCAGGCCGCTGGCTTATCTATTTTTGGCATTATTAAAGCGGTTATGGTAGCCGGCTCTATCTTAGTGGCCATATCATTATTTGTCGGTGAGATTGTTGCGCCAAACGCGGAACGAGAGGCTCGAACATTAAAAGTTACCGCGCAGAACGGAGAGATTCTTCTGAATGCCAGATATGGACTTTGGTTACGTGAAGGGAAAAAGTTCATCAATGTAAGGCAAGTCAAGGATGACGGGAATCTGGCTGACATCAGCATTTATGACTTGGATGATCAGCGCCGTTTAAAGCAGGTTACTCATGCAGAGCGGGCGACATTTATTGCCGATGAGCAATGGAAGCTTGAGCAAATCAAACGCTCCGAAATTTCTACAGAACAAATGCTCGCAAATCAGCAAAATGAAGAGATATGGACATCTTCTATAGAACCCAATTTATTAAAAGTTGTAGTGGTCAGTGCGGACAATTTATCGTTATATGATTTGGCGATGTATGTTGATTACTTGAAGGATAATCATCAAAAAGCGCAGGTTTTTGAGCTGGCTTTCTGGGGTAGGGTTGTCAATCCTTTACTGACTTTTGTAATGTTGCTGCTGTCTGTTCCTTTTGTGATTGGCGTTAAGCGAGGCGTTAACGTCGGTGGCAGGATGATGATCGGCGTGATGATTGGCCTGGGCTTCAATCTTATTGATAAAATCGTAGGGCATGTGGGATTGATTTATGATCTTAATCCACCGTTAATAGCCGTTGCACCGAGTTTGGCAGCTTTATTACTGGCCGTATTTGCTGTAAGCAGGTTGCAGATGTAGTTTAATGTTATGCTTGTGGTACATGTCTTGCTTAACCTTTGCGGTTAAATAGTGGTAAGTTTTTTCTTTAAGAGAGTTTTTATGTTACGTTGGTTTAAACGAATTGCTATAGCGCTTGTGGTTTTATTGTTCGGTGTTTTTGCATTACTTCGATTTCAGGGCTTGCAGTATATTGCGGCTTATTCAGGTTCGGGATTTGCAAGAAACTTGCCTGAAATGAGTCGTTTTGCCACGCAACAAAGCTGCACGACTAAGCCGATTAAGGTGTTGAGCTATAACGTCAGGTATGGCTCAACCATGATTGAGGCATTGGCAACGCGTTTTCGTGATGGTGATACCGGCGACGGTTTTTTACCGTGGTCGGTACGGTTACCTGAAATTGGCGAACGCATTGCCAGTTATGAACCGGATTTGCTAGGGTTACAGGAAATGGAAACCGATCATGATATTAAAGCCATTGTGTCCCTGGAGCACTATAGTTTGGTCAGTTATCATTTAGGGGGACTGCAATATGGCGACTCCGCACTATTGTATAAAACAGCGCGATTTGAGCAACTGGATTCAGGGCAACTCTGGCTTGGGCCAAATCCTGAGTTACCAATGTCTTTGGGGTTTAGTCCACTGGCCATGATTCGTTATAGTAATTGGGTATTACTGCGAGATAAGTCTACCGGATTTACCTTTATGTTTGTTAATACACATTTCGATAATGCCAGTAAAAACAAGGATCCAAGTGCCGCCTTGTTTCGTGAACGAATTACCCGTCTTGTTGCTGCAGTGCCGATAATCGTAAGCGGCGATTTTAATACCAAGGCCAATACTGAACGTTACTATCGGTTTACAGGGAGCAATGGGCATCCACCACTATTGGAAAATACCTACGATCTGACGATAAACAAGCCGATGGGCGATACGACTCCTCACCCGGATAAACTCATTGATCATATTCTTGCAGGCGGTCCCTGCAAAGTAGGCGTTGATCAATGGCTGGTTGATACACGACCGCTTAATAACGGGCAAAGCATGTCTGATCATAATCCAGTTTTTGCCACAGTAAATTTTTCTGCAAAGCACGAAACAAGCGATGTAGCACCTTAATAGCTGGGTAAAATGTCTGAGTGAACTTGATGGAGAGGACAGCTCTACAGGCATTGGCAGGTCGGTAGTTTGTTTTTCGCTATGTTTAGCTGGCAAAAACTTTTAGGGCATCCAATGCCTCATTGACTTGTTGTTTGGCTTTATGCAACAAATTTAATGAGTGTTCCGGGGATAAAGAAAAATCCTTTAATTTGCTGGCGGCAGGAATTGAAGTAATAGTAGGTAAATCAGGCTGTCCTATTTGGCTGTGTAATCGTGAAAGAACAACAATGTCGGTTAAATTAAGCTCTTCGCTGCTGTTTTGGTACCAGTCCTCAGAATAAAGTGCAACGTTAAGAAACTCCTCTGAAAAACCCCAGTCGAGCAGGATTTTGTATCCAATCGGCCCTTTAACGCAGGCCAGAGCCTGATCGATATCTGCTTCAGAATAGTAACTTTGCAGATGATTAGCTGCAAAGTTCAACAAAGGTACTGCACCCAAGTCGCAGACCAGACCGGCAAGTAATGCTTCGGCAGGATTGGCTTGTTTTGTGATGGAGGCCAAAACATAACTGATTGTCGAAATATAGAGGCTTTGTTTCCAGATTTTATCAAGGTATTTTTTAA
>CAIKYI010000102.1 GCA_903831545.1 uncultured Methylobacter sp.
CATTACCAACTGCCAATGCGCCTAGCGTTTCGCCGTGATAACTGTTTTCGAGGGTGATGAATCTGGTTTTTTGAACCTGACCCTGGTTGCGCCAATAATGAAAACTCATTTTAAGCGCGACTTCCACTGCAGAAGAACCATTGTCTGCATAAAAACAGCGATTCAGTCCTGGTGGCGTTATTTCAACCAGTTTTTCCGCCAGCTTGATGCCGGGCTCATGCGTAAAGCCCGCGAAAATAACATGCTCCAGATTATCGAGCTGGTCTTTTAAGGCCTCATTAATAATTGGATTGGCATGACCGAATAAATTCACCCACCAGGAACTGATGGCATCCAGATAGCGATTCCCATCAAAATCTTCAAGCCAGATGCCTTGTCCTTTTTTGATCGGAATAAGCGGAAAGGATTCGTGATCTTTCATTTGCGTGCACGGATGCCACAAAACGGAAAGATCGCGATCAGAAAAGGACTGGTTTGACACTGCTTGTTAAAAAGCTAAAGTTTGGTCGGCAGGCTGATTGAGTGAATCAAGAAAAGAGCTTACATCGTCGTTTTCAACGCGTTCATAAATATCTACTACGTTTAGTGATTTGTCCACGGATTCAAAAGTTACTGTGTCGCCCATAAAGTAATGTTGAGAGATCCAGCCTTCACTGCGCCGACAGACTTCAACGTCAACAAAATCCTGCTCGATCAACACATACTCCTTTAAGGTAGGTAACGTTTGATAAGCAAATTTTTTTGTGGTTTCATCCCGGCGACGTGTTGATTTTGACAATACTTCTACAAGAATAACGGGGTTTTCGGTGTAATAGGCATTATCAGTATCATCCTTACACACCACCATAACATCGGGATAAAAAAACTTTGTACCCACTTTGACTTTAATATCCGACGAAAAGGGTTCACAAGGGGTATTTTTTAATTGGTTACCAAATTCCCTGCTGACGTTACCTGTAATACGCTGGTGATTTTTACTGGCTCCGGCCATTGCATAAACTGCACCATCAATATACTCGCGTTTAATTTCGCTAAGATGTTCGCTGTGTAAGTAAGCTTCTTCGCTTATCCACTCAGCTTCCTGTTTTAAATTTAGTGTCATGTCTTTTACCTCAATGAAGGTTAATCTAACAGTTCTAAAGTTAATAATTGCTTATCGTTTTAAGTTTTCCAAAATCGCCATCGTTGGTGCAGACTGATTCATGGTATAAAAATGCAAGCCCGGCGCGCCGCCATCCAATAACCGTTGGCATAGACTGCTGACTACCTCCAGGCCAAATGCCTGGATAGATTCCCTGTCGTCGCCAAAACTTTCCAGACGTTTACGCAACCAACGAGGAATATCGGCACCGCACATTTCCGAAAAGCGAAATAATTGTGAGTATTGGGTAATTGGCATAATGCCGGGCACGATAGGAATGGTTATGCCGTTTTTTTCGCAGGTATCGACAAAATGAAAATACGCTTCTGCATTGTAAAAATACTGCGTAATGACAGCATTGGCGCCTGCTTCTACTTTACGTTTAAAGTTTTTAAAATCTTCCACTGCACTGGTTGCTTGTGGATGAACTTCAGGATAAGCGGCTACATGAATC
>CAIKYI010000103.1 GCA_903831545.1 uncultured Methylobacter sp.
GGACTAAGCGATGCCTGGATGAACTTGCGAAATAAAATTTCGAATTAACACACGTCATAATGGCGTAAAAAATAGCCGGATTAAATCCGAAAAATGAGGTAATAAAAGATGGAAGTTATTCTTCTTGAAAAGGTAGCAAACTTGGGTAACCTGGGTGATAAAGTTGTTATTAAATCAGGTTATGGCAGGAACTATCTTATTCCGTATGGCAAGGCAGTTGCTGCTACAGCTAATAAGATCGCTGAATTTGAAGTGCGTAGAGCAGAATTAGAAAAACTCGCCGCTGAAAAATTGGGTGCAGCACAGACTCGTGCCAATGCACTGAGCAAGCTTGATGTGGTAATTACACATAAAGCTGGTGATGAAGGTCGATTGTTTGGTTCGGTTGGTACGCAAAATATTGCTGATGCCATTACTGCAGCAGGCGTTGCGGTTGAAAAGCATGAGATTAGATTGCCTCAGGGTGTTATTCGTCAAATCGGAGAATATCAGATTGACATTAATTGTCATACTGATGTTGTCGTAAAAATGCCTATTAAAATTGCTGCTGAAGCATAATCAAGGTTCAAAGTTTGAGACTGTGAGTATCACTTACAGTCTCAAACTTTTTTGACGATGCGAGCTTTATACTCCTTCCTGTTTTATTTTTTCATCCCGTTTATATTGTTTCGCCTGAGCTGGCGTAGCAGTATGGCTCCCCCGTATCGATTACGGTGGAGTGAGAGATTTGCTCTCTACACCAAAAAATCCCCCCAGAATGTTATATGGTTTCATGCCGTTTCCGTAGGAGAGGCTGAGGCTTTATTTCCGCTAGTCAGGAAAATTCAGCATGAATATCCTCTTGCAAAATTATTGATTACGACTACAACCCCTACTGGATCAGCCCGTGTTAAAGCGGTGATGCAGGATATAGAACATGTCTATTTGCCCTATGACCTTCCAGACGCGGTCAGTCGTTTTATTTGGCATTTTAAGCCGAAAATTGGCATTATCATGGAAACTGAAATTTGGCCTAATCTGTTTGCATGTTGCGGAATAAATAAAATTCCTTTATTTATTATCAATGCCCGTTTATCGCAAAATTCTACAAGTGGCTATCAAAAAATTCCTGGCCTGATTTCTTCGACTTTGGCTCATGTCAAGCTGATTGCAACGCAAACTGTGGATGATGCCAATCGGTTTGTTGCCATTGGCTCAAGACCCGACACAGTAAAATCTTTAGGCAATATGAAGTTTGATGTTGATGTATCGGATGAGCTTATTAAGCAGGGTTTGCAATTAAAAGTGAATTGTTTTGGTGTCCGGTTTGTATGGATAATTGCCAGCACTCATAAAGATGAAGAAATTATCTTTATGGAAATTTATGCAAGATTAAAGCAGATAATTCCTGAATTATTGTTGGTTATTGTTCCCAGACATCCCGAACGCTTTGATGAAGTAAAAGCGCTATCTGAACAGAATCGGATGGTTGTGGTTACGCGAAGTTCTGGCGAAGTGTGCCATCAAGTGACTGATGTTTATCTTGTTGATACCATGGGTGAGCTAAAGATGCTCTATGCTGCCGCCGATGTGGCATTTGTAGGAGGTAGTATGGTGCCCGTTGGCGGTCATAATGTACTTGAGGCAGCTGCATTTGGCGTACCAGTATTGTTTGGTCCGTTTATGGCAAATTTTAAAGAAATAGCCCTGGGCTTACTTAAACAAGAGGCTGCCATACAGTGTCACAATAATGATGAAATAATGAATGCGCTTATTGTCTTGTATCAAGATCCTGTTTACAGGCTAGAGCTGACTGTAAAAGCCAGGAAATTTGTTCTGCAAAATCAAGGCGCCATTGCTCGAATTTTTGATATTATTAAGCAAGAATTTTAGTTTGCTATACCTTGAGTTTTGTCACTATTAGCTAATGTAGACCATACAGATTTAGAGATGTTATGAATGAAATAAAAGATAAATCAATTCAGAATTTTATTGATGAGCTAGCAAGTAAAGCACCGACTCCTGGAGGGGGTAGTGCTGCTGCAATAATGGGTGCTCAAGCGGCGGCTTTAATAAGCATGGTTTGTAATTTGACCATTGGCAAGCCTAATTATGCTGGTGGTGAAGTTGAAATGCAGGCGCTACTTGAAAAATCGGAAGCAATACGTGCGGTACTGACAGGTCTTATTGAAGAAGACATTAAAGTTTTTGAACGATTAATGGCGACCTACCGTTTACCAAAAGATATAGAACAAGAGAAGTTGTCGCGTAGTTTGGCAATTCAATCGGTATTAAAAGAAGCTACTCTGGTGCCTTTTGCCTGTGCCAAGGCATGCGCAGAAATTATTGTATTAAGTAGAGTTGCTGCAGAAAAAGGAAATCTTGGGGTAATTAGTGATGCCGGTGTTGCTGTAATGGCGGCTTACGGTGCGCTAAAAAGTGCAGCATTAAATGTTTATATTAATGCGGGCGGGCTTAAGGACCGGTCATTTGCAGAGGAGAAATTGGCTGAACTTGATAAAATTATGAATGGTGCTGATGCGGCTACAGAAGAGATTTATCAAATTGTTAAAGCCAAGCTATAAATATTCGTAATAGGCTTGAAGTAGCGACCCTGCCTTTGAAATTAACGTTGGCCAAAACGAGGGTGTAAATAATTTCGTGTAAC
>CAIKYI010000104.1 GCA_903831545.1 uncultured Methylobacter sp.
CCCTCTTTGAAGTTTTACCTTACCCGGATTATGAAGCAGACGACATCGATTTGAAAATCCTATATGGTTTACGAACACTTAAAACATCAGTATTACGGCGGTGGAGTTAGTGTTTATGGGCGATATTAGCTGATGCTATGCTATTGCTTTAAGTAGCGGAGGTATTGCAACGCAAATCCAATAGCTGAAAAGCACAGACTATTAGGTTAGCAGTTTAGATATTGGGCAATCAAGACTGGATAATGCGGGTTTTTGGGTGCGTGAAAATCGTTAGTTGTTGCGGGTGTTTTATGGTGATTTATTTTGAACTGCAACGTGGGGGTTTTATTGTAGTGGTTCGCCACAATAAAAAATGGCCTAGAGAGCACGTTAGTTTGTAAGCGGTCGACCAAACCATATTCAATGATCCGGTAAATTCCATCATCCTCTGCATTTTTTACGAGGATGCAGCATGGCTTTATCAGTTCATTGGAAAACCCATATCGACGCTTGGCAAAGCAGTGGTCTGTCACAAGCGGCTTACTGTCGACAACACCAACTGGCTTTCAGCACCTTTTCTGCACGGTTGCGTGAACTCAGGGCGGAGGATACAGTCTCGCCGTCATCGCCGCCGCGGCCGGTGTTACTGCCCATTCATGTGCAGCCACAGTCCTCGCCGGAAGCCGGGTTGGTGCTACGTCATGTCAAAGGTCATCGACTGGAATTGCCTGCGGGTGTCTCTGCCTCTTGGCTCGCGGAGTTATGGCGACGTCTGGATTAATCGAAACACCGGCACAACTCTGGTTGGCTGTAGAACCTGTTGATATGCGCCGTGGCATTGATGGCTTATCAGCGATTGCGCAATAGGCACTCGGGCATTCGCCGTGCGCGGGGTCGGCCTTTGTGTTCCACAATCGCTCGGGCAATTGTTTGAAACTGTTATTGTGGGATGGCAATGGCGTGTGGCTGTATCAGCGTCGTTTACACGAGGGTCGCTTTATCTGGCCGAAGGCCTCCGATCCTTGTTTTTCGTTGACTCAGGCCGAGTGGTAGGCGATATTATTATTTATGAGATCGGTTCTGATCATAACGGCAAAGCGCGTGCTGTTAATGCCAAAATTGAAGGAGTGCAACAGGTGCTCACATTGACTCCTATTCAATCGAGACCCCAAATCAATAATACTTGTTCTCCCAGAACAACAGATGTGATTTATAGGAGAAATACAGTAAATTCAGGCAAACCAAAGAAACACTTTAATTTGCTTCCGATATTATTTTTTACAATTATTGCGGTTTATCTCTACGATAAAGTCTCAAAAGAAAAAATTCAAATTGATCTACCTAAACTCCTAGAGGTCGACACAAATACAGTCAAGACACAGCAATTTCAATGCCAAGGCAAAATTTGGTGTTCTCAAATGTCTTCCTATGAAGAAGCCATGTTCTATCTAAACAATGTCCTGGCACTAAGATGGATGGCGACAAAGATGGTGAGCCTTGTGAAAGTCAATTCTAAATCAAGATATTCTTCGTTGGTTTCATTCCACAATAATCGACTCAATCCATTTCTATTATGGGTCTACCATTGTAAATTAGTGACTGCGCAATGCCATACAGAAGAAACTGAATAAACCAACACCTTAATACAGAAAATACTGAAGGTATCGACTGTAAGCATATGACTACCAATACCTTTACGAAGTTTTCCACAAAATCTGTGGATAACTCTGTGTGCAAATCATTGCGTAATTCACTAACTACATAATTTTCATTGAAGTTTGTCAGATTGGCCAAATTTTATACAATTTCATTCTAAATTAATAATCAATGACTTAGGCGTGAAATGGCTCACTTAGCGAGCATTTGTGAAGGTTCTGTGACAACACAATAGTCAATAATGAGATATGTGTGTACGTCAAAAAATACCGATTCGGAATTTCTCCTTGTCAATAACTATTATTGGTTATTTTGCCGATTGATTTTGAAAAACGCAGGACAAAAAAAATACCTCCGACAACATTGCGTCATCGGAGGCATTTAGAGTGAACAGCAGAAGTGGGTGGTGAGACTACTGTTCACAATGGCTTTTTATATAACCAGAAGGAGGAAGGTAACTTTAATAAAATTAAGTGACGGTTCTAGGTTCTGTTGACGTTTTGCCAATCATGTAAAATTGGTTATTTTGGATGGCATGAACCGGATAAATTTAAGCGATGAAGAATGGACTCGTATATTGGCAAACTTAAAGAAATTGACAGGCATTCATGTTGGCCAGCCAGACACTTGTAGGCAATTTATTAGTGCCTGCTTATGGATATTACGCTCG
>CAIKYI010000105.1 GCA_903831545.1 uncultured Methylobacter sp.
ATCAAACCGAATTGTTGGGTGATCATGGCGTTAATTTGTCATTGGAATTGCACACACCAAAACTGGTGCCTGGCGATTGGGAAAAAGTACAAAATCTCAGGCTGTTAACCTTTGTCGATTGGGCCAACCTGTGGTCCATTAATCCGATTGCGCCAACTCCCGGATTTACAAAATTAGCCTCGGCAGGTATGGGCATGCGACTGCAAGTGCTTAAACACATTCTCGGCGAACTGGACTGGGCTTATCCCTTATATCAGCAAGGCACTGTCAATGTAGGTCAGCAACGCGTGGACTTTAGAGTGGTTTATGAATTCTAGCCTGATATACCGGAGTGCAACAGCTTCAGCTGTTGCCTGTAAACAGCTAAAGCTGTTTTACTCCACCTGCAGTATTCAGGATACGATGATTGAAGTTAAGCGGAGTGAAGAATCAAGTAAAAAATTGGATGAAATCTGTAGAACGTGACAGAATGCGATTACTATTTTACTGACATCAAGAAATTACAATCATGAAAAAAATTATTCATTTCCCCGCTAGACAGCGTCGTAACAATGTAGTGATAGTTGGTTTTTGTTTGTTGTCGGGCTGTTCTTCTTTAAGTGTTTATCAGGATGACAAAAGTGATATTTGTTATTCGGCAAGGAGCGAATTAAGACAATCGGAGCACTATTACGCGGAATCCATCGTTCAAGGTGTCGCCGTTGGCGGTGTTGCAGGTGCTGGTTTGGGCGCTTTAACAGCGGCTATAAGCGGCGGTAATGTTGGTTCTGCTGCCCTGATCGGAGGGATTAGTGGCGCAGTGGTTGGTGGCGTTGGCGGCTATTATCTGGCCAAGCAGAAAGATATCTCCGATGAACAGTCTTTGGCAGCCTCTGTACGCGGCGACATACTCGCTGAAAATGGAGAAATTGACAGAACGGCAGTTGCCTTTGCCCGGTTGCGTGATTGCCGTTTTGCGGCTTCCGAGCGGATAAAAGCAGAGTTTAAAGCAGGGCGGATCAGCAGAGATGTAGCGGTCAAACAATTGGATGATTTAAGGCGTCAGTTTGACGATGATATGAAAATGTCCCAGGAATTAGGTTTGAAGATGGGAGGCCGGTTGACGGAGTTCCAGGATGCGAACAATAAAATTTTAGAAAAAGATCCTAACGCCAGAGCCATTTTGAACGCAGAAAAGCTGAGTAAAACCCAAACAGTGAGTGCTACAGTTGTTGAATCAACCAAGCCCGAACCGGAAGTGTTAAAAAGCACTAAAAAGAAAACAAAAAAACAACTTAAAACGGATCAGCCCAGCGCACCCAAGGCAGCGGAAGTGATTGCCAAAACACCGGTTCCTGTTGCCAAAACCCCTGCAACTTCATCTGCCGTAGAAGTCGCCCATGTCACAGAGACGAATCAAATCAAGCAAAAAGCTTTTGTTGACCAGATAGATAAAGCCAAAAGCCAGGCTAAGGCAGCTTTTTCACTGGAAGGTTCTGTAAGTCTTGCCGCTCCGGAAAATCTGCTCTGTGGGCTTTAAGTTCCCGCTGGTAACCCTTGTTCTTGCCAGCCTTGTTTCGCTGGCAGGACTGGGTTTTTATCTTGAGCTATTTAAGGTCAGTGACTTTACCCAACTGATTTCCGATCAAAAATCCCTGGAAGTGGCCACTACGGCAGTTCCTGGACAAGCTTTGCTGGAAACAGTTGTTGCGCCGGTTGCAAGCCCTGACAATGATTCCCAAGTCCTTGATGCCCCGGATCAAACGCCGATTCCAAGACCGGAAACGGGTTTGCATACCTCAACCATTAATCAGTTGGCGACGACCCGTGATGGCCGCTTACTGACTGTTTCCGATGATAAAACAGCTCGCCTGTGGCCTGTCAAAATAACCGATCAGCCACTGGTTTTACGCGTGCCTATCGGTTTGCGCAATGAAGGAGCGCTGTATGCGGTTGCGGCTTCGCCGACTAAAAACAGCGCTGTGGTTGGCGGTTCAACCGGGATAGACTGGGACAAAGCCGGATCCGTTTACGGTTTTGACCTTGCCACCGGAAAAATGACAGGGCGTATTGCAGGTATACCAGGGACAATCCGGGTGTTGACTTATTCCCAGGATGGACGCTATCTGGCGATTGGTTCCGGTTCCGGCTGGTTGCGGGTTATTGATATTGAAGGCAAAGCAATGGCAATGGATGGTGCTATTTGTGAGGATATGCTGGTCGCAGCCAAGTTTTTGCGCGATGGCCGTTTGGTAACGACGTGTCTGGACGGTTTTGTCAAACTGTATGATGCAAGTTTTAAAGTTCAGGCGGAGTATAAGTTTGTAGAGCAACAGCGTCCGTGGCGTTTTGCGGTTTCCCCACAGGAAGATCAAATTGCGGTAGGTTCTCTGGACACGGCCAAAATTAGCGTTTTAGCACTGACCGATTTAAAGCCCGTCAAAGAACTAACAGGCGATAGCAAACAGCGCGGCAATTTGTCCGTGGTTGCGTGGGTCGGCGAGTCAATTTTCGGGGCTGGAACCTATGGCAACGAACAGGGTGGCAAATACATTCGTGCCTGGAATACCGTTACTCAACAAACACGAGAATGGCCTTTGGCCGAAGATACCATCACCGACCTGACGCCTTTAACCGACGGTACCCTGGCTTATGCCAGCGCCGAGCCTTCGCTGGGCGTTATCGATCCGCTCAGTACTGTTGTCAGCTCGCGCAAACGTGCCATCGCCGATTTCAGGGACGCTTTTGAAGGCGTTTTCGCGGTATCGGAAGACGGAGCGACGGTGGATTTTGGCTTGCAACAAAAGGGCCGGATGCCGCTGCGCTTTGATCTTGCCAACCGAACCCTGGAGCATGATTTACCTGCACGGAGTGACATGCACAAGCCCGTTGTCCCGACAGCCTTAAGTAATTGGCGAAATGCTTCGCATACCACCTTAAACTCGACGCCTGTTGCTTTGGATCAAAATGAACAAACCCGCTCGGCAGCAAGTCTGGCAGCCAATGACAGCACCCTGATCGGTGCCGATTTTTCCCTGCAATATTGGCAAGCGGGCAAGTTGCTTTGGCATGTTGCGGTTCCCGGCACTGCCTGGGCAGTCAATTTGAGTAAAAATGGCCGGTTTGCGCTGGCGGCTCTGGGCGATGGAACCCTTCGTTGGTATGACGCACGTAACGGGCAAGAGTTGCTGGCCTTGCTTGCCGACAAAAACGAACGATGGCTGGTCTGGACACCGGAAGGTTATTTTGACCATAGCGATAACGCTGCTAATTTGATGGGTTATCATGTCAATCAGGGCAAAAAAGATAATCCAAAATTCGTGCTTTCCGAGCAAATTCACGAGCGTTTTTACCGTCCTGATCTGATAGGTAAAACAATCTTACCAGCCGCAGCTACGCCGGCAACGGCCAATGCCGATGACGCAAAAGCGGTTGTCGCCGAACATCATGCCCCCATCATAAGACTGGTCGCCTGGTGTACTCATGGTCAATGTAACGATGTGAGTTCACTGAATGATATTCCGCAAACCCGCAGTGTCGATGCTTCAGAGGTAACCTTACGCTTTGCCCTGAAGGATGTCGGGGGCGGCATCGGCAATGTGGTCATTCGTCGCAATAAGGCAACAGTTACAACACGGGCTTTGCGAAGCACGGAAACGACTAAAAACAGCGCAGCCGAGACTATCGTTGAAGAAAAGGTGCTGTTGGAACCGGGTGATAATCTTGTTACCGTGACCGCATTCGACGCCGATCAAACCATTGATGCCGGCGAGGCAATACGCTTGCCGCTCCACTACGAAGCCGTAAACCGGGACGCGCCAACCTTGTATATCGTCAGCGTAGGCATTGATAAGTATGCTGCGGCCGATAAACTTCAGAAACTTGATAATGCAGTGAATGACGCCAAAGGTATTATTGAAATTCTGTTGAATAATGCCAAAGGTTTGTTCGCAACCGTTAAGCCGACGGCTTTGCTGGATGAGCAAGCGGGGCTTGCGAAAATAAAACAGGCGATAAGTCAGGTTGGCAAAGCCGCAAAACCAAATGATTTGGTGGTTTTATTTTTGGCTGGTCATGGTATTTCGCTGGATGGCCGCTATTATTTTTTGCCTTATGATGCCAAATTGGCGGGCAATAATATTAAGGAGCAAATCAAGGCGACAGCTCTGACGCAAAAGATGCTTTCCGAGTTACTTTCAGAACTGCCTACCTCTCGGGTAGCTGTTTTGATCGATTCGTGTAACTCGGGCGCTTTCGCGGTACTTGGCAGTGTGATGCAACAGCATTCATCCCAGGAACGAGCCTGGACTGGTTCACTGGCGCAAAACACGGGGCGGTTTGTCTTGGCCGGAACCAGCAATGACCAGGAGGCGCTTGATGGTATTAATGGTCATGGCGTTTTTACCGCCGTTTTGTTGGATGGGCTTAATGGAAAAGCGGATCAGGAATTGGGCGGAAACCGCGATACACGGATAAATATCGCCGAATTGCTGGCCTATGCGCGTCAGCGAGTTCCCGAGGAAGCGCACAAAATTTCTCCAACGCATGACCAAAATGTAAGCGGTTTCTTTGCCGGATCTGAGTTTTTTGATCTTTCGATGACGGCACCCTGATTAGTCATGGGTATTTATACCATTACCAAGGTTTGCCTCTATGGCAACTGGATTCGTTATGCGCTCTTGCGAGTCTGGCCAACTCTCGCTTTGCTCTTCCTGCCGGGATGACGAACTGTGTAGATATTAGTAGTAGAGTACTTGAATGTTTGTTGCTTACATGTATAGAAAAGCTCGTCATACCTGCCGGGAAGCGGGTATCCAGTGTCCAGGATGGTAAGCTTAAATCTGGTGTAAGCCTTAATTCGTTATCCGCACTAGCGAGACCTGCCAACCCTCGCTTTGCTTTCCCTGCCGGGATTGAAGAGCAGTTTAGATGCCTAAGTCTTTAATGCTATAGTCAGAAAATTTATAGGGTAGGGCATGTTATGATCGGATTTATTATTTTTAGCCTGGTTCTGGCGATATTGGTGCAGAACCACAATCAGTTTCTTCAGCTTGTTACAACGCCAGTTGGCCTGGGCATCGGTTTGACAATTATGGCGGTCAGTCTTGTGCTGGGTTATTTAAAAAAAGTTTCGACAGTTACCTGGCATGACCTTTTTGCAGGCAGTTGTCTGCTGGTCTGGTATAGCTATTGGCAGCCCCTGTTTAACGATGATGCGCCGATGTTCTTTTTGTTACCCCTTTATTATGCGTTGCTGACTTCCATTGTGATGTTATCGTTGATTAACAAAAGCCAAAATTTTGATCAGGAATCCATCGAACATTTGCGTTATCTGGAAAAATACACCCGCCTCCCCATTGCGGTATTTGTTGCCTTTGTCTTGCTTGGTCTGCTGGTTGTCGATCATTACGCACTTTACCCCATAGCCATGACGCTTTTTATCGTTCGCCATACCATGCTCGCCTGTTTGGAGACTATCGACAAAGGCTAACGATTGTTCAGCTATTTTCCGGTTTGGTATAAGCCGTTAAAAATTCCGGTATCCGTTGTTCCAGCCAATATACCGGTTTTAAAGGGTTTGAACCTGAGATAAAACCGACATGACCACCGTATTGGCTAACTTCCAGATGTACCTTTGACGAGAGCTCATTTAGCTCGGGCAGAACTTCTGCGGTCATAAAGGGATCGTCAGCGGATTGAATGACTAAGGTAGGAACCGCGATTTTTTTTAAATATTGCCTGGAACTTGAGCGCTGATAATAGTCGTGTACATCTTCAAATTGATGCAGTTTTGCAACCACCCGATCATCATATTGCCAAAACGATTTGATGCCTGACAAGTCTCCCAAGGCTAGTATTTTTGCTATTTCTTCGGTTTTACCCAAACTTTCCAGGTGCTGAAGTTTAAGCTCCATATACTCTTTTAGCTCCTTTAGTAAATTAACCCGATAGAATTTCGAAAAACCCCTATCCAGTTTTGTTGCGCAAATACCCAGCAACAAAGGCACCGAAACAGCAACGGCGGCAACCAGATTTAATTCCTCACCTTTTTCGCCCAGCCATTTTAAAAGTACATTGCCGCCCAGGGAAAAACCCACCGCTGCCATCGGCGTTTCGGGTTCTCGCAGGCGTAAGGTTTGATAAAAAAAATCAATATCTTCGGTTTCACCCGAATGATAACAGCGCGCTGTATTATTGGATTGACCGCTGCAACCACGAAAATTAAGCACGGCACTTCGATAACCCTGTTTCAGCAGGCAGCTTTGCAGACCTTTGATATAGCCCGATTGAGAGCTGCCGGTCAAGCCATGAATGAGCATAACCAAAGGCTGGTCGCCGCTACCGCAATAATCGATGTCGATAAAATCATTGTCCGGCGTAACTAGCCTTTCGCGATGATACTCGGGCGGAGTTGGCGCTTTTCTGATCAAGGCAGGATAAATAGTCTGCAGATGATGATTACTTAACCACCAGGCGGGCTTGAAGTGAGTTTTGCTACGCATCAGTTATGGATCTGTTTGAAAAAGTAAATGTATTAATATGCCATTAAATTTTTAATGTCAAAGATATGGTGCGTCACGCCCAATAATTTTGATCTCAAGAATTTCTGTTTGAATATTAAAAAACAGTTTTGCAGGATGGGTAGAGCAACGCGAAACCCATCGTTCATGCCAGGTTGTGACGGGTTTCGCTATCGCTCTACCATCCGGTAGCCCCTTGCGATTTTAAAAAATCCATGCTGTGGGAGCGACGCCTACG
>CAIKYI010000106.1 GCA_903831545.1 uncultured Methylobacter sp.
AAATAACAGTTAAAAGACCTTTTAGGATGATTATCTTTTTCAGACAATATAACAATCGACATTTTACTAGGTTATCAAGAAAATTGTAATTATCTCTGACATCATTTTTGATTTTGTCGAAATTTATAACGACCTTTTGACTTAAGCAAATAGAGTATTTAGATGAAATTGCATCGTATTCCTGTATCAGGAGTGCTTGGAATTTTAATCATCATTCATTATTAAAGTGATTTCCAGTGCTGACTTCTGGTTGATTCTAAAGCCACGCATTTCCAGAATTCCTTTGGTGTTTAGTGAAATAATCAGGTGTAAAGCCTGCGGATAGGCTTCCAGTTCTAAGTCTTTTGATGACGGTAGTGCGGGTGCGGTGGGATGTGAATGATAAATGGCAAACAGCTCTTCTCCCAAGTCGCGCATTTTAGTCATGGCTGATATGTGTTGTCCTGCATCAAGGAGGAAACGTTGTTTAGGTCGTTCAGAGGCATTTGTTATCGGGTAACAATGGTTGGGGACACCATTTTTACTGCCGATAAGTCCGCATATTTCCAAGTCGGGTGATAGTTGTGCAAGATGTAGTAATTGGTTGGTTATCCTGCGCGGCATTTGTATTTCTTCTGGATTCATAATGTGTGTTTCAAGTTCAAGGTTCATCAAATGTGCTTTATATTTTAAGCCATTGGCCGTAAGTCACACGGGGTTGTCCTGATAGGTCTTTGGCGGTTTTAACGGTTGTATAATCATAATCGATAAAGATTTTTTCAACAGCCTGTTGTTGATCGTAGCCATGTTCAATTAATAAATACCCCCCCGGTTCCAAGTAGTCACGCGCGGTGTCAGCAATGAGTTTAATGTCACTTAGGCCTTGATCGCTGGCGCGCAGTGCAGAGAGTGGTTCAAAGCGAAGATCACCTTGAGATAGATGTTTATCGTATTCGGCGATGTAAGGGGGGTTGCTGATAATTAAATCGAATTTGTTAGTTGGTACATTAGCAAACCAGTCGCTATGTAAAAACTTGATAGTGGTCTGGTGTTTATTGGCATTAAGTTGTGCGATATGGAGCGCAGCCAAGGAAAGGTCAGTAGCGCTAATCTGGGCAAGTGGTCGTTCTGCGGCAAGAGTAACGGCAATAATGCCTGAGCCCGTGCCAAGATCAATTATTTTTGTTGCGGTATTATCAGGTATCAGCGTTAAGCTGAGTTCAATGAGTAGTTCAGTATCGGGTCGTGGGATTAAGACGTCTGGAGTGACCAGAAAATCACGTGACCAGAATTCACGATGGCCTGTGATATAGGCAATAGGTGTACCTTTTTGTCGTTCTTGTATCAGTGTCCAATAGCGGTCTGTTTGCTCTGTTTCGAGTTCGAGATCCGGCCAGGTGCGAAGATAGGTTCGTTCTTTATTTAGAATGAAGCATAGTAAAATCTCCGCATCCAAGGCCGCAGAATCTGAGTCGGCGCTTAGAAGAAGTGTCGCTTTATCAAGTGCAGATTTAATGCGTTGCATTAAATTTAATCGTCGCCAAGTTGCGTCAGTAGTTCTGCTTGATGTTCGCGAATGAGTGGTTGAATAACTTGCTCCAAACCGCCCTGCATAATGTCATCCAATTTATAGAGTGTTAAGTTGATGCGGTGATCTGTTAAGCGCCCTTGCGGATAATTGTAGGTGCGGATACGTTCAGAGCGGTCGCCACTGCCGACTTGCAGTTTTCGGGTTAAGGACTGTTCGGCATGTTGTTTTTCTTGTTCTGCCGATAATAACCGTGAGGCCAGTAATGACATGGCACGAGCACGGTTTTTATGCTGCGAGCGTTCATCCTGACATTCAACTACTGTTCCGGTCGGCATATGCGTTATGCGGATAGCGGACTCGGTTTTGTTAATGTGCTGTCCACCCGCACCTGATGCGCGGTAAGTATCTACTTTGAGGTCGGAGGGATTAATGTCAATGGCATCTACCTCTTCGACTTCGGGCATAATGGCAACAGTGCAGGCTGATGTGTGAATACGACCTTGTGATTCAGTTTCAGGGACTCTTTGTACGCGATGCGCACCGGATTCAAATTTTAATTGTGAATAGACGTCCCGACCGGTAATTCGCAAAATGACTTCTTTGTAACCGCCGTGGTCGCCCTGATTTTCGCTGATAATTTCTGTTTGCCAGCCTTTTCTTTCTGTGTATCGTTGATACATG
>CAIKYI010000107.1 GCA_903831545.1 uncultured Methylobacter sp.
ATAAAGCCTAATATCTATAACAAACCTCGTTATCATTGATGCCCAATAAATGCGAGGAGATTTTGGAAGGCTTGCAGGGATAGCTGGAAGCGCTTACACTGCAGGCTCTGATGTTAACTATCCGTTATTTTTCAAGGTGCTTCTCATGTTAGAAATAAACCAACCCGCTCCGCTGTTTAGTTCAAAAAATCAACACAATGACCCTGTCAGTTTGTCTGATTATTCCGGGAAGAAAAATGTCGTTTTGTATTTTTATCCAAAGGATGACACGCCGGGTTGCACCATAGAGGCGAACGAGTTTACCGGGCTTGCCGAAGAATTTGCCAAAACCGATACTGTGGTTATCGGCGTGAGCAAGGATAGTTGCGCCAGTCATATCGACTTTATAAAGAAATTTGATCTGCGCCTGGATTTACTGGCCGATGTTGACGGTGAGCTTTGCGAAAGCTATGGCGTATGGCGTGAGCGGGAAAAAAATGGCGTTAAAAGCATGGCTATTTTTCGCTCGACCTTTATTATTGATAAACAGGGTGTTTTGGTTGATGTGGCGTATGGCGTAACGCCCGATGGTCATGCCCAAGCAGTATTGGAAAAAGTAAAATCTTTGTAATTTGCCGTCAATTACGTTTTGGTTTTTTGGCGACAAAGCGGAAACAATAAAAAATCCTGCTTTGTCGCTACTCATTTTCTACAGTTCAAGAAAGTTCATTCAAATAATGACCAAAATAAATTTTACTTTGCAACATGCCAGTTTAATTGTTGCAGATACTGAAATCTCGTTGAGATTTTACTGTGATGTTATTGGGTTGCAACAAACCGACAGGCCCGATTTAGGCTTTCCAGGCGCTTGGTTGCAATTGGGTGGTCAACAGATTCATTTGCTGGAACTGGAAAATCCTGACCCGATAACAGGTCGCCCCGCTCATGGCGGACGTGATCGACATATCGCACTAAGTGTCGAGGAGTTGGATCCCATTCGGGCTATACTGGATAAAACCGGGACAGTTTACACCTTAAGTATATCCGGACGAAAAGCGCTGTTTTGTCGTGACCCTGACGGCAATGCGCTGGAGATTCTTCAGTTGCCATAATCATGGTGATCAGGCTTTTTTCTTGCTTACCATATTGTAAATCTTGAAGAAAAGTATTGACGAGGACAGCAGCAGCGTTATCGCATTTGCAAATATAATGGCTTTGTCATTGAGATAAATTCCATAAACGAGCCAACAGAGTACGCCTAAAGTAAAGCTGCTGTACATGCCCAAAGACAGGGATTCGGTATCCCTGCTTTTTATCGTTAATATTGCCTGGGGAACAAATGAAGTCGTCGTGAGTGTGGCGGCTAAATAACTAATTATTTCAGGTGTGCTTATCATAAATATTTTTTACCTGATGCCGTTATTTTCCTGCCGCAGATTTTTTTAGTTTTTTTAGTACGCTTTGTCCGATAGCATTTGAAAACTCCTCTATGTTTTCGTACTCTTGGGTTTGGGCAAAATTTACCACTTCCATAACCAGTCTTTTTGTTTCCGCGATTTCTGTGTGCGCCCGGCCACAACCCTGGCAATGCGTTCCATCGTAGGTACAGTTATCGGTACAGGGACTAAATTTCATGATTGTTTCCTCTAAGTGTTTATGGATTAATAAATAACATCCAAATCAAGCTAAAATACTTGCTGTCTATATCTTCGCCAAGAATTTTACCACATCAAGCATAGGTCGTTGCCCTTGGTGAAGTAAAATAAGCTATTTTTAAATATACTTAACGGTTAGAAAACTTTTCCAAATTTAATTGCTCCCTCAATAATTTGAAAAACACCTTTACCGCGCTCCTGGTTGTTTTTAAAGATAGCATGTCCTAACTGAATTTCGACACCGCAATGAACTGCTTCTTCGACGATAACCTGAACTTGCTCGGGAAGAGTCATTTGCGACAAAATATTCATGTGCTCTGAATGAAGCCTCGGACAATCAGCCTCGAGTTGTTCGCGGGTGTGTAACAGTTTGTTTAGCAAGCCATCCTTGTCTTTTTCCGGGTGTGACAAAATAAAGGCAATGATCTTCTTGATGTCTTCCAGTTCCTTTTCAACCACATCAATCTTAAGCTTAAGCCTATCCAGTTGCGACTGAAGATGAGGATTAAATCCGACGCAGACTTTAGTGATAAAGCCGGCGTTAGTGCCTAATACTCCCGTTTTTACAAGATTTGATGCGCTGCTGATACCGCCAATAATCCGGCCCTTTTTACCGCCGGACTTCCCGACTAATATTCGATTAAGTGCGGATAAATGGTTGTGCATCGAAAACTCTCCAATAATGATGTCTATGTCGGCATCCATGGCAACATTTTCGGCAAAGCGTGCACTAATTGAGCCTTTACTGAGGATTTTTGCATTATAAACAGGTGCTTCATTGACGTCCCCGCTATGATGACCAATTACTCCGCCCTTGATAACAATATTTCCATCCGCAACAATTTCTGCCGCTTCAACCGTTCCGCCTATAAACACATCTCCCGATGCGTAAACTTTCATTCCGTCCTTAACATCGCCCTTTATATTAATGGTTCCATCAAAGTTTACGTTTCCGGTTGAGATATCTACCAGAGACAGGTTAACGGTGGGCTCGACTATAACGCCATTCGGTACCAGCTTAGGTTGTCCGGTAATCGCGGCCAGTAACAGGCTGTTATTGTCAGGGTCAGACTCTACTTCCTGCTCAAGTTCTACTCCTTGTAGCCCCGAGGCAAATTGGGTGTCCTTGCCCCGTTGCGGCAGAAGTACCTGGCCGGTAATGTCCCAGCCATTTTTTCCTGCGGTGGGTGGGGTTCGGAACATGAGTGGATCGCCTTTTTTTACAACAATAAGATCGCCGAGATCTCTGTAGTCGGCAATGCCCTGCTTGTCTACCTGGGGTTTTCGTTCTCTGATTTGTGGTATCAGGCTTTGAAAGCGTGCGTCATTACCCTTTACGGGTTCTAATCCTCTGGCAATGATACGTTCTGCTGCGTACCCTTCTTTTAAGGCTGCCTGGATTTCATTAATCATGATGCCCCGCACGATTCCTTTTTCTTTTAAGGCCATTTGAATTTGATCAAAAGTAACAGAGGTACCGCCATAGGGAGGAATTAAAGTAAGTCTGGCGGACATTTTGACGATGTCTATCTGGATTGCACATTCGCCATTACGGCGCTCGCCAATTTCCAGGGTGAATCCTTCATTAGGGGTGTTGTACTGTTTTAGCAGGTGTGTAAGTGCATTTTCATACAAAAACAAATTGGCCATGCCTTGTTTGGTGAGAGCCTCTTTGATGAGCGCCATATCCAGAGGTGGCTTGTAGTCGGTCTTCTCAAATACGGCAAGCAGTTTGCCGTCATCGTTAAGCCTGAATGTCAGTACCTCTTTAGTTGAAGAGTCAATCATAAACTAGCTCCTTGAAAAATTATTGCAGTGTATCAGCGCGGGAAAAAACAAAAAACTAGCTTTAGTCTAGCAATAGTTGCTCTAAACGAATTACCGGGTAGTGAATTGGGAAAATGCTTCTTTGTAAGTAGCCGATTTTGGGGCATAACAGGCGCCTCTAAAATTATAGCTTAAATCCGTTGTGGCTCTTGAGGTTAAGGTCTGATAACAGCATAAGTAAAACTGGGAGAAGGTTTTATCTAACGTGTTTTTTCAGCTTATTTCATGATCAATTCAATTAATTTGACGAAAGCAGGGTTAAATAAAGTTAAGCCAAAGAGGGCAATTCCGATTAATATTTTCAGTAGTAAGGTATTTTGTTTAAGTTCCCCGCGAAGCACATTAATTTCGGCCCGCACGAATTCTTTAGTCGCCAATTCAGTGCGTAGTTCGTTGTAAAGCTCAGCTTTGAGTACGTCTTTTTTACGGATGATATGCTCATCAGCCTGGTTTTCGATGGCTTGAATAGAGCCTTCTATTGCCTTGGCGAAAACCTTTGCTTTTTCTCTGTCTTGGTTAAACGCTGTTTCCAGTAACAAAAAAACATTGCGTGGTATTGAGTATGACATGGCTCACCCTTTTGAATTATGCTCTTTGGTGAATTATAGCATTATAAAAATCAGCGTTGATGATAAACATCAGTCGAATAAATTGAATAGCGATTCTTGGCTATTAACCGGAAAATGATCTTTGAACAAAATTAACTATAGGTTAACTTTAGGCAGGAAAAAAACAGCCTCATAGGCAGGGCTGAACAGGTGCATTAAGTGTGAGTGATTAATATGTCCTGTATTTTCAAATTAGCATGCATTCATCTGGCACAACGAATAACAAACACTGCAAAATCTTGCCCGTCATAGTAAAATGTCTGCAGTCTAAAAAATTAACTATAGAAACATGGATCAACGTACTGCGGAAGTAGAGCGAAATACGCTTGAAACTCAAATTAAAATTAAAATAAACCTGGATGGATCGGGAAATTCATCATTTTCGACTGGTGTGCCTTTTCTTGAGCACATGCTTGATCAAATTGCCAGGCATGGCTTGATCGATATGGACGTTGTAGCTCACGGCGACCTGGCCATTGATGCTCATCATACGGTTGAAGATATTGGTATTACCTTGGGTCAGGCGTTTAGCAAAGCCATGACCGACAAAAAAGGCATTTATCGTTACGGCCATGCCTACGTGCCGTTGGACGAAGCTTTGTCGCGCGTGGTCATCGATTTTTCGGGGCGCCCCGGTTTGTTCTATGACGTTAAATATCCCAAAGCCATGATCGGCAATTTTGACGTTGATTTGTTCCGTGAGTTTTTTCAGGGCTTTGTCAATCATGCCGGCGTAACCTTGCATATCGACAACCTGAAGGGTGCAAATGCACACCACGTCGCCGAAACAATTTTTAAAGCCATGGGTCGAGCCATTCGTATGGCGATTACCGCTGACCCGCGAATGGCTGGCATAATGCCATCCACCAAAGGCAGTCTTTAATCCTTGCACTTTTAATCTACCTTACTTATGTCCTCTGTCGCTGTAATTGATTACGGAATGGGTAATCTGCATTCCATCGTAAAGGCGCTGCAACATGCGGCGCCTGAAGTTGATGTTATTTGTGTTTCCGATGCCGCAGCCATTCTGCAGGCTGATCGCGTCGTATTCCCTGGCGTTGGCGCGATAAGGGATTGCATGCAGGCGCTCAATCAATCAGGTTTATCTGAGGTTATCCGACAGGTTGCCTTAAGCAAACCATTACTGGGGATTTGCCTGGGCATGCAAGCATTATTAACTGAGAGTGAAGAAAACGGGGGCATAAAATGCCTGGATGTGTTTGCCGGACAAGTCGTTCATTTTCCTGAATTATTAAAAGATCAGGGTGGTGAGACACTAAAAATTCCACACATGGGCTGGAATCAGGTTCACCAGATGCAACAACATCCGTTATGGGACAACATTCCCCAAGACAGCCGCTTTTATTTTGTTCACAGTTATTATGCGCAGCCAGAAGCAAAAGCGCTAATTGCAGCGACCGCACAATACCCGGAGGCATTTGCCTGTGCTTTGGCACAAAAAAATGTTTTCGCCGTACAATTTCATCCGGAAAAGAGTCAGGCAGTCGGTTTACAACTGCTAAACAATTTTTTAAATTGGGATGGACAAGTTTAGTTACTATTGACTGATTACACGCTGTTGAGGATTTTAGTGTTATGTTATTAATACCTGCTATTGATTTAAAAGAGGGGCGCTGTGTACGTTTACGTCAGGGACGCATGGAAGATAATACGGTTTTTTCTGATGACCCCGTCGCTGTTGCCGGCAAATGGGTTGCCGCCGGAGCGAGAAGAATTCATTTGGTTGACCTCGATGGTGCCTTTGCCGGAAAGCCAAGAAATGCCGATGTCATTCATGCCATAGTAGAAGCTTATCCTAATGTCCCCGTGCAAATTGGCGGAGGTATTCGTGACGAAGAAACCATCCAGGCCTACCTTAATGCCGGTGTCGAATATGTTATTATTGGTACCAAAGCGGTTAATGAACCCCATTTTGTCAGAGACATGGCAAGAGAATATCCGCGTCGTATCATCGTCGGACTTGATGCTAAAGATGGCAAGGTAGCCATTGATGGCTGGTCCAAACTATCCAAACATGACGTGATTGATCTCGCCCAACATTTTGAGGAAGATGGTGTGGAAGCAATTATCTATACGGATATTTCCAGAGACGGCATGATGACCGGAGTCAA
>CAIKYI010000108.1 GCA_903831545.1 uncultured Methylobacter sp.
GGGAATGTATATTCAGGAAATCTGCGGCAGATGGATTGATAATCCATTCTGGAAGAAATCCTTCAAGCTGACCGATCCTGCAGATTTAAAATCGCTGACTCAGAGCCGCATACAGGAAATCTGGATCGATACAGAAAAGGGATTGGATATTGAATCCATTGATGGCGGTTTGCGCGAAAAATCATGGGATGAAATTGATCTGAACTTTCAAGAGACCGGGCAGTCTCCGGTAACATTTATTCCCCGCATTTCTGTTCATGAAGAGTTTGAGCAAGCCCGCAAAGTACATGACAAGTCCAAAGAAGCGGTCACCTTGATGTTTCAGGAAGTGCGCATGGGCAAGGTACTAAAACTCAACGAGATTGCCCCACTCATAGACGATATCTATCAGTCCATTAGCCGCAATCCCGAAGCATTTTTAAGTCTGTCCAGATTAAAAACCAAGGATAACTATACCTACTTGCATTCAGTTGCAGTGAGTGCGCTGATGATGGCTCTGGGTAAACGAATGGGGGTGGATCAAACACTGATAAAAGATCTGGGCATGGCGGGATTGTTGCATGACATTGGCAAAATGATGATCCCTGCTGATGTTCTCAATAAACCCGGCCGCCTGACCGATGAAGAGTTCAACCTGATTAAAACCCACCCGCTTCGGGGCTGGCAAATACTCAAGGAATCGGAAGGTGTTTGCGAGATAGCGCTTGATGTCTGTCTGCACCACCACGAGCGGATAGACGGTGCAGGTTACCCTGACAAATTGTCTGGAGATGCCCTGTCGCTGTTTGCGCGCATGGGAGCAGTGTGTGATGTTTATGATGCAATAACATCCAATCGATGCTACAAGGTGGGCTGGGATCCCGCTGAATCGATAAGCAAAATGCACGACTGGCAAGCGGGGCAATTCGACAAAAACATTCTTCAGGTTTTTGTTAATACCATCGGTATTTACCCTTCTGGGACATTGGTAAAACTACAATCCAACCGCTTGGCTGTTGTGCTCGAACAGTCAGAAAAAAATTTGCTTGCGCCTGTCGTGAAAGTGTTTTTCTCAACCAAAGCCCTTGCACCCTTAGCACCAAAAATTATTGACCTGTCGCACTCTATGGATAGTATTTTAAATACCGAAGATCCAAAAAAATGGAGATTTAATTTAAAGGAACTAAGAGGAATCTAAACAACAGTTTCCAAACTGCTGACCTGTTGCCAGATTCGGGTTTTAAGGAAAATTTTATTTTCTGGTTTTTTGAAACCCGGCATTAAGGTTCTATCATATATTTTTTTCTTTTTCGCCAGAAGGTTGCGCGGCTCATTCCCGCATACTGAGCAGCTGTTTCCAAATGCCCACCTGCCACTTGCAAGGCTTCGCGGATAAGCTCAGCTTCATCTTTATGCCTGACGCGTTTAACCGATGGCACTGACTCTGTAGTCGTTGTTAAGCCAGGGGTTTCGCGAAATTCCGGCGGCAAATCTTCAACACGTAATTCGTTTCCACGGCCTACGGCAAAAGAATATTCAACAACATTAATCAATTCACGCACATTGCCAGGCCATTTATAATCCAGCAAACACCGCATGGCATCAGGCGATATGCTATCAATGTGGCGTGGCCCCAGAAGGTTGTGTTGGTTTATACGATGCCAAAGCAGCAAATTCACATCCAATCGCCGCTCTCGGAGCGGAGGAAGAAAAATGGGCACTACCCGCAACCGATACATCAAATCTTCCCGAAATCGTCCTGCCTTAACCTCTTCGCGCAGTGAGCGGTGAGTGGCGGCAATAATTCTGACATCCACTGTAATCGCCTCATCACCGCCGACAGGAATAAAGCTTTGCTCCTGAAGCACACGTAGCAACTTTGATTGCAGTTCCAGCGGCAGTTCGGCAACCTCATCAAGAAACAAGGTGCCGCCATTTGCGCGTTGAAACAGTCCGGCATGATTGTTTATCGCCCCCGTAAATGCGCCTTTGACATGACCAAATAATTCGCTTTCCAGCAGGTTTGGAGACAGCGCCGCACAGTTGATGGCAAGAAAGCGCTGATCGCGACGCGTGCTTTCCACATGCAGCGCATGGGCCACTAACTCTTTGCCGGTACCGGATTCGCCGCGAATTAACACAGTTGCTTCAGTTTCGGAGACATTGCGTATGATTTTAATGGCTTCTTGCATGATCGGATCCCTTGTCAAGAGCCCATGAAAACTTGTCGTGTCTTCCTGCGTGCTAATGGCATGATGGGTAAGATTTTGCGGCTGAAGAAATTCCAGTGCCCCGGCAAAGTGGCCTTCGACATCAAAAAAAGCGCGTGCGCTACGGTAACAACTTAGGGTTCCGCCGTTTTTTCTGTTGAGATTGACCAGTTTCGCCTTGATAACCCCTTGCTCTGCCAGACCACAAAGGGTGAGTTCGTCATCACAGCCAAAGGCTTCAGCGCAGGAGTTGCCCAACATGACGTCAGACGACCAGCCAAACAATTTTTCTGCGCCTTTGCTCCAAAATAGAATTTTTCCTTTGGCATCAATGACAAAAACTGCCCCGATATCGACCAGATCGGTGAGTACATTGAAAATCTGGTCGGGGCCAAGTTGACTTAGCCAGCGATTAAAAAAAGGTGATGATTGGCTCATGGAAAAAACAGAGGTTACGTTTCAAAGGTGTTGCAAAGTGTATCATAAATGTTTCGTTGTTTCAGCGCGAAACACCTGATCTTGAGCCTGTAAAAACAAAGACCATAAAAATCAATAAAATAAACAAGATAAAAACTGGCGTACAATTTGCTAAGTATGAATCAGAGCATTGCTCTTATTGGAACAAAAGTTGAACTGGAGTGGCGAATCAACTTATAAAACAATTGATCTAAAAGTCCTCTCATATCTTTTACTAACGAAGAAAACTATGCTTTACTTTTCTAAGATGCTTTATATCGAATTTTGCGATACCTTATCTGAATTTACAGAGGAGTTGACGTTATGACCACAGAACGTATAGTCCGAATTGTTGCCGGTTTTTTTATTTTACTTTCCTTAAGCCTTGGCGTTCAAGGTAGCCCGCTATTTCATCATACAAATTGGCTTTGGTTTACCGTGTTTGTCGGTGCCAATCTGTTTCAGAGCGGCTTTACCCAATTTTGCCCACTGCAAATGATCCTGAAAAAATTGGGCATAAAAGAAACCTGCCATTCACACCGGCAATAAAAATCTAATAATAAGAGGAGTCCTGATATGGCTAAAATTGTAATCGTAGGTGCCGGCATCGGCGGTATACCGATGGCGTTTGAAATGAAAGAACTGGCCCGTAAAGAAGACGAGGTAGTTGTGATTGCCGATACGCCAACCTTTCATTTTGTACCGTCCAATCCTTGGGTGGGCGTCAATTGGCGTAAACCTGAAGATATTAAAGTAGAACTTGCGCCGGTGTTTAAAAAGAAAAAAATAACCTTCATTCAACAACAAGCCACGCGCTTTCATCCCGAGAACAATCAAGTCGAAGTCGCCGATGGCACCTTGGTGGATTACGACTACCTGATCATCGCCACCGGACCCAAGCTTGCTTTTGACGAAATACCGGTACTGGGACCAAAAGGTTTTACTCAATCCGTTTGTCATGTTGATCATGCCGGGTAGTCGGGCGAATTCTGGAATACCTTTGTCTAAGATCCA
>CAIKYI010000109.1 GCA_903831545.1 uncultured Methylobacter sp.
CAGTCTCTTGGTATAGAATTCCCGCTTTTTTTTCGAAATCATACTCTATGCAAATTTCTGCAATTTATCCGGGCACCTTTGATCCAATTACCAACGGACATTTGGATCTGATTGCCCGAGCGTCCAGGCTTTATAATAAAGTGGTGGTTGCAGTGGCGGTTAACAGAAACAAAGTCCCTTTATTTTCTTTGGATGAACGGGTGGAGTTGGCTAAAGCTGTCACTTACGAGTTTTCCAATGTTGTGGTGATCGGTTTTGATAACTTGTTGGTTGAGTGCGCAAAGCAGCAGGGAGTTACGGTGATTTTGCGTGGCTTGCGTGCCGTATCTGATTTTGAATATGAGTTTCAGCTGGCGGGCATGAACCGGCGTCTGGCACCGGAACTGGAAACGGTGTTTTTAACCCCGGCTGAGCAGTATGAGTTTATTTCTTCCAGTATGATCAGGGAAATTGCGCAATTGAACGGTGATGTTTCCTGTTTTGTTCCTGATGTCGTACACCAATCTTTAATTAATAAATTTAAGTGAAAGTGATTTATGCCTCTTGTTATTGATGAAGAGAAATGCGCACGGTGTGGCTCTTGTGAGCCGGAGTGTCCGCATGAAGCTATTTATCAGACTGAGGATGCCTACGTCATTAATGCCCTGTTATGTACAGAATGTGTGGAACGTTATGGGGAACCTTTTTGTGTTGAGGTTTGTTCTAATGAAGCGCCCCAAAAGCTTCGGGACGGATTGATTAAGAAGTGTCTCAATTTGTTTGGTTGAACAGATTTACTGTTCATTATTGTTTGAGTGTTTAGGAGTATGTATGGCCCTTATTATTAAGGATGAATGTATCAATTGTGATGTTTGCGAACCGGAATGTCCGAATGGTGCCATTTCGCAGGGCGATGATATTTATGTCATTAATCCTGACTTGTGTACCGAGTGTGTAGGGCATCATGATTTACCGCAATGTATTGAGGTGTGTCCGGTCGATTGTATCGAAAAAGATGCTACGCATGTTGAAGACAAGGAAAGCTTGTATCAGAAATACTTGAAATTGACCGGCTAGTTTCTGCGGGGCACCACCAAGATGGTTAAGGCGATAAAGCTTAGGATTTAAACCAATCAAGACTATTCGATGTAATACCAACAGGTTTGTATTCTGCCCCGACCCATCCTGTATATGCTGAATTATCGATAACTGAAAAAAGACGGTTAAAGTCAATTTGACCCGTGCCGGGTTGCCCGCGTCCGGGGCAGTCGGCAAACTGAATATGGCCGATTTTATCGGCATATTCTTTAATAAACGTTTCCAGCTTCTCGCCCATCATTTGCATGTGGTAAATGTCGTACTGCATCCTCAGTTGAGGTTGCTTAAGTTGTGTCAAGACTTCGAGCATTTGCGCTCCGCTATGAATAATAAATCCTGGCATATCATGGGTATTGATCGCTTCAAATACGGTTTTGATGTCTAGCGGTGAAAAGGCCTCTACCGCTAAATAGAGGTTTTCTTTAAAAGTTTCCAGATAAGCATTGAAATGCCTGCTATCAAGACAACGTCCAGGCAGGACATTGATAACTTCCGGTTTTAAAAGTTCCGCATAAGCTAGGGTTTGGACTAGTGCCTGTTTAAACTGATTCTGCTTGTCAGGTACGCAAGCTAGTCCCTCACCACCCTTTAGCAAATCGGCCGCACCTACATTAAACAAAACCAGTTTTAAGTTATGTTGTTTCAGCTTGTCTTTTATGGCGCAGGCGGTTAACTCGTAAGGAAATTGAAGTTCAACGCCTTTAAAGCCTGCTTGTCTGGCGGCTTCGAACCGGTCAATGAGAGGTAGTTCGGTAAATAACAGACTTAGGTTAGCGGTAAAGTTAAGCATCAGTTTTTAGTAAACAGTTTGATTAAAGTAGCGGGGTCCTGCTCCAGATAACCGGATTTCCCGTGCAATTGCATAAGTTGAGCGGCTAGAGCAGACATAGGGATGGCATTGCCCTGTTGGCTGGATAAATCAAGTGCCAGGTTTAAATCTTTCAAGAGTGTTTTAACCCGCCATTTAACAGGCTCAAAGGATTCGTTTGCCATTTGGGTGCCGACAATTTGTAAGGGTTTGGAATCGGCAAAGCCACCGGCAAGCGCGGCAGGTATTTGCTTTGCCTCAACGCCAGACTGTTTGGCGAGCGCCATCATTTCTGCGATAACCATTACATTGCAACTGACGATCATCTGGTTGCAGATTTTAGTGATTTGGCCGCAGCCAATCTCGCCCATGTGCGTCAATTGTTGATAGAGCGGCGCCAGTACGATTCGTGCCATTTCAATGTTTTTTAAATTGCCCCCGGCCATAATTGCCAGCGTGCCTTGCTCAGCTCCGGCAACTCCACCAGAAACGGGGGCATCGACCCAGTCCATGTCACATTGCTCGTGTAACAATGTGGCTAATTGCCGCGTGGTTTCGGGATGGATGCTGGATAAATCAATGAGTAACTGTCCTCTCTTGCCGCTTAAGGCAATCTCTTTGCGAACAATCGCGTCTACAACAGCCGTATCTGCCAGGCACAAAATAATAACCTCGGAGTTTTGGATAAGTTCACTGATGGAATCGCAGGCATTTGCACCGGCATGAGTCAGTGCTTGAAGTTTTTCAGGGCTTCGGTTCCAGACATTTAGCTTAAAGCCGGCATCTAGCAAGCGCAAACTCATGGGCTTGCCCATTAAGCCAATACCGATGAAACCGAGAGTAGGTTTTTTAATTGTCATGTTTTTTAATTGAAAGAGTGGAATGTCTACGAAAATACGAAAAATTATTTATTCACAACAAAGCGCTCTGTCTGCTTTATTATCGAGTTTAATTGCATCCGCTTAAATAGATGCATTCTACGATATAATGGCATTTTTGGGGCGGCTTAGGTCGTCTGATATCCGCACTTGCAGCATTTTGCCGGCAAGTTTAATCGAGAGGAGGTTTACGTGGCAAAGGCTAGTGATTTAAAAAGAGGGATGGTGGTCGAAATAAATGGCATACCGCATGCGGTCAAGCAGGTTGACGCTAAAAGCCCGTCATCTCGTGGCGCGTCAACCTTGTACAAAATTCGATTCACCAATCTTAAAACCGGCCAGAAACTGGATGAGTCGTTAAAAGGCGATGATTTTTTTAAAGATGCCGATTTAGTGCGTGCCAAAGTACAATTTTCTTATGTAGACGGCGATAATTATATTTTCATGAATATGGAAGATTATACCCAATACAGTTTGAGTCGAGAGGATCTGGAAGAGCAAGTCGAGTATTTAACCGAAGGGCTTGAAGGGATCGTTGCTTTATTGGTTGATGATGGGGTATTGGGTATTGAATTACCCAGTTCTGTGGTGTTGGCAATTGTTGAAACGGCCCCTGCCATTAAAGGTGCAACTGCCTCAGGTCGGACTAAAACAGCCCGATTGACTACCGGTTTGGAGGTTCAGGTTCCTGAGTATCTCGAGCCTGAGGAGTTGGTGAAGATTAATACCGACACCGGAAAATTCATGTCACGCGCCTGAATATCGATGTCAAATCGATTAATGGTTGCTCAAGGCACGTTTGAGCTTAATCGTCTGCCTAAACGACCGCGTGAATTACTGCTAGCCTGGGATGCCGCAGATGAATATCTGCTTAATACGTTTGCAGAGCAGCTAATCCAGGTAGATGCAGCCTCAACTGTTGTTCGGGTATTAATCGTGAATGACAGTTTTGGCGCTTTGGCTGTGGCATTAAGTGCTTACCGGCCTTGTGTTGTATCAGATTCTTATTTATCACAGCAGGCGACACGGCAAAATCTTGCTGCGAACCACTTGCCTGAACATAGCGTCAACTTGTTGACCAGTCTTGACCCGCTTGAGGGGGTATTTGACATAGTGTTGATTAAGGTGCCTAAGACCCTGGCGTTGCTGGAAGACCAGTTAATTCGTTTACGACCGCATTTGACGCTAGCAACAAAAATTATACTGGCAGGTATGATTAAAACCATGCCGCCTTCAGTTTGGAAGTTGCTTGAGCGTTTGGTTGGGCCTACGACAACTTCGTTGGCAAAAAAGAAGGCGCGGCTGATTTTTGCAACGCTTGAACCGGAGTTGATGGTTGCGGCTAATCCCTATCCGGTTTGTTACCGGCTTGAAAATACCGAATATCTGATCAGCAACCATGCCAATGTCTTTTCGCGTGACAGTCTTGATATTGGAACGCGTTTTTTTCTGCAGCATCTTCCTGTCAGGCAAGACGCTTGCGACATTTTTGACTTGGGTTGTGGTAATGGTCTGGTCGGTTTAATTGCCGCAGAACGTTGTCCTTCAGCCGTTGTGCATTTTATTGATGAATCTTTTATGGCGGTGGCCTCGGCCCGGGATAATTTTAATCGTGCATTTACCGGGCAGCGCCAGGCGACTTTTTGTGTGGGTGATGGCTTGATGGATGTCGTTTCCAACTCTGCTGATTTGATCCTTTGTAATCCTCCGTTTCATCAACAAAATACAATAGGTGATCAAATTGCCGTCAGTTTATTTAAACAGTCGCTAAGGGTATTACGCAAAGGTGGCGAAATATGGGTGATTGGTAATCGGCATCTGGGCTATCAGAACTACCTTGACAGGTTGTTTGGAGCGCATACAGTTATCGCGGTTAATTCAAAATTTATTATTATGAAAGCTTGGCGGACAGGTTAAAAGTCAGAAAAATCAGAAAATCGGGCAAAAAAAACTCGCGATGTGACTACATCGGGAGTTAAAAGACAAACAGGAGAGACTGTTTGATGAATGTACTACGGGGTGACAAGAATTTTAGCCAAGTAACCTGCGGCTGACACTGATATTGCTGAAGATGGCAGCAGTTGCAAACATAATTGTTGAAACAATGAACTCGCCGGAAATAAAGCCCAGAATACCAACGCTAAACATTAGCCCTATAAGAATATCTCTTTGAAAATCAGTCATTTTAAAGCTCCTTTGCTATGTTGTGGTAGGTCATTTACCTTGGCTCTACTATACTTATGTACTTAATGGTTAACAATACCAGTAAATATTGATTAATAGTTTCTTTAATGGAAATATTAATACCGGTTTCTAATTTTTTCTACCATAATACATGATAATTTCCGGTAGATTTTGCAGGCAACAGAATCACTTAAAACGTTATTTTGTTGATTTATTGCAATAAACTTTTATTTCCTTTGCCTTGAGGACCTTGGCTTTGGATAATAGCACCTAAGAGTTTTTGTTTTTAGATGGAAATAATCCAAATTATTTAATTGAGCTTTTTTCTTTAAAAAGCGTGAGTTGAGGATATGCAAAAAAAAGAATACCCGTTACAGCCAGGAAATCCTTATCCTGCTGGTTCAAGTACTAAAAATAAGGGCGTTAATTTTTCCATTTTCAGTCGTTATGCGACTCATGTGGAGCTTTTGCTTTTTAGTACGTCAGATTGTGATGAACCCTTTCAAGTCATAGCCTTAAAGAAAGAAATTAATCGCACGTTTTTTTCCTGGCACGTATATGTTACTGGGTTGCCTGCTGGCACATGGTATGCCTGGCGTATGGATGGACCCAATCAAATCCGTGAAGCAGGTTTGCATTTTGACAGGGACAAACAGCTGATTGATCCCTGGTCACGGGCAATTAGCGACAAACGTTGGAGTCGCAAAGCGGCATGTATTCCGGGTGATAATAAGCTGAATGCCATGCGCTGTGTTGTGGTTAATGATCGTTATGATTGGGAAGGCGATGTGCCGTTGCGTATTCGTAGCGAAAGAGCCATTGTTTATGAATTGCATGTTGGCGGTTTTACCAAACATGCTTCTTCAAATGTCACTAATCCGGGTACATTTTCAGGTTTGATTGAAAAAATTCCTTATCTGCAAAAACTCGGTATTACCCATGTAGAGCTTCTCCCTGTCATGGCTTTTGATGAGCAGGATGTCCCTCAATACACTGCCGATTTGGGACTGAAAAATTATTGGGGATACAGCACGCACAGTTTTTTCAGTCCGCATCCAGGTTACTGCGTCACTCCGGAACAGGGTACTCATGTCAGGGAATTTCGTGATCTGGTTAAAGCCCTGCATCAAGCCGGCATCGGCGTGATTATGGATGTGGTGTTTAACCACACATCCGAGGCTGGCGGAGATGGTCCTATAATCAATTTCAGGGGGATAGGTGATGATATTTTTTATCATCATGACAAGCACGACAAAAGCATTTTTCATGACTATACCGGCTGTGGTAACACGGTAAATGCCAATCACCCGTTGGTTGCAAACTTTATTATCACCTGCCTGGAATATTGGGTCAGAGAAATGCATGTTGACGGATTTCGCTTCGATCTGGCCAGCGCCCTGGCGCGAGGTGAGAACGGTGAAGTTTTGCAAGATCCTCCCTTGCTCTGGGCTATCGAGCTTTCAGAGCAGCTAGCCAAAACCAAACTGATTGCAGAGGCTTGGGATGCAACGGGTTTATATCAGGTTGGCAGTTTTCCCGGTTACCGCTGGGCGGAATGGAATGGAAGATATCGGGATGTTATCCGGCGCTTTGTGCGTGGCGATCAGGGCTTGGTTAGCGAGCTTGCAACCCGCCTTTGTGGCAGTAACGATTTGTATGAATATAACGGTCGTTTACCGATAAACAGCATTAATTTTGTAACTTGTCATGATGGCTTTACCTTGTATGATTTGTTTAGTTATAACGAAAAACATAATTATGCTAATGGCGAGCATAATCGGGATGGCTGTAGTAATAATCTAAGTTTTAATTGTGGGGTTGAGGGTGAAACACAGGATTTAAATATTTTGGCGCTACGTAGGAAGCAGATAAAAAATGTGTTCTCTATGTTGTTGCTTAGCCAGGGAGTACCCATGTTACTTGCTGGCGACGAGTTATTAAACAGCCAGTCCGGCAACAACAATTGCTACTGCCAGGATAATGAATTGTCTTGGGTAGACTGGAGTATGAACGAGCAAAAGTCTGATATGTTGCGTTTTGTCCAGCTTATGATAGCGTTACGCAAAAGACATCCATCAATTATGCGGCGACGTTTTTTGACTGGAAAGCTTTTAGATGATAGGGGTATCCACGAAATACAATGGCATGGTGCTGAACTTGACAAGCCATTGTGGGATGATCCTGAAACCAAGGTTCTGGCTTTTACTCTGGCAGGCACCGATGCTACGGAAGCGGATTTGCATGTGGTCATGAACATGGCTGAGCAGGCAGTGACGATTGAACTGCCAGTTATTGCCCATCGTCGCTGGTGTCTTGCGTTGGATACGTCGCTAAAATCCCCGTACGATGTTTTACTGCCACAAGACCAAAAATTAATGGCTGACGATTTTTATTTGGTTACCAGTCGATCTGTAGCGATTTTTGAGAATGTTTGTCTTCTAAATACCAAATAAGGCGAGACTTAAAATCACACTCAATTTTTTTTTGTAAATAAAAAGTTTCTGCATATTGGCTGTAAGCAAATATTATGACGTAGCAATGACTATAGCCTTAATGAAAGCGGCTGACAGTACTAGACCCTTCAGAGTTAACTACGTATACTTGCTGCAACCGGCTTTACTATGTTTTTTAAAAACACCAAAAGGAAGGGGGGCTTCGATTATTGAAGTGTTTGGATAAAATTTAGATTAAGGCGATATTCAAGAGTGAATATACTTGAATGGCTTTGGATTTTTGTTTATTTACCAGGGTTAAATTAGGCGCATAGTAGGCTACGTGACTGTTTTTATAACGAAGTAAATGGACAGAAAGACCAGCCAGTCGGGTATATTGTTCGCAGTAAATCGTCTAAGGTAATCGCAACAATTAAGGCCGGTGATGACGTTTTTGCATTCAGCATACAATTCTAAAATCAATCTATCGGCGAAACAGATGCTTGAAATTAGTCAGGAAATCAGTCGAGATTTTACCCCCTGTTTTTTTAACCAGATGCCACCCTTGGACGAAAAAATCAGGTTCACGGCCAGAGAGTTACTGGATATAGGTGATGAAATTCGCCGGGAATTTGCGCCAAAAGTGTATTCCAATATCCCTGAATTGATTGTTTTGCCGGTTGATCCAGGTCATCTACATGTGTATTGGAATGTCGGCAACACTCAGCAACAAGCTGTTACGCCTGACAGCGGGCCAAATCAAAATCTTACCTTAAGAGTCTATGCGCAACATGATGAAAGGAGTTCATCCAGCAAAACTGAGCACTTGTTTGACGTAGCTATTGAAAGTCCTAATTGTCGGCAACAAGTATCTTTGCCTGTTGAGGTTGCTGAAATATCCTATTCGGCCGAGATTGGTAAATATACAGTCGATGACAGCTTCATGGTTATTGCGCAATCAAATATTATTCATGCTCCCCGTGGTTCATTAGCGTGGCATCAAGACCAAAAAGAAATTGAAATTTGCTTGGGTAAAAGTACTTCGGGTCAAGGAATCAGCTGTTAAGCGTGATGAAAAAAAATTTACTGTCTCAAGGTTTTCTGAGTATCGTTCTGCACGCTCATCTTCCTTACGTCCGTCATCCTGAGCACGATAGTTTTTTTGAAGAAAACTG
>CAIKYI010000110.1 GCA_903831545.1 uncultured Methylobacter sp.
ATGCTAGGCATTCTTGGAGAGCAAACACAAAATCTTGATCTCAAAATATACGATGGTGAAGTTACAACGCCAGAAACATTGATGAACAATCTTGAAAGTGAGCTTTCCCCTCATCAAATCGACACGGTGCAATATCAGTTTTCCCATAAAATGGAATTCGCTGGGCATATATGGACTATCAAACTGCATTCTTTGCCGACATTCGACGCAAAAATCGACACCAAACGGGTTACAGTAATACGAGTGGCCGGTATATTGACAACTCTATTGCTTACCTTTCTGATAAAGCTCTTGTCTAGTGGGCGGTCACGAGCACTAAAATTAGCGGAGTCAATGACACGCGAGTTAAGAGCCAGCGAAAATAATCTACGCAATGTTTCCCTGTACACTCGAAACTTAATTGAAGCCAGCCTTGACCCTTTGGTAACGATTAGCTCAGAAGGTAAGATTACCGATGTTAATATTGCCACTGAACGTGTAACCGGCGTTGATAGAGATAATTTAATCGGTAGCGACTTTGCAGATTATTTTACAGATCCGGAAACGGCACGTCTAGGCTGTCAACAGGTATTCTATGAGGGATTTGTAACTGATTACCCCCTGGCTATTCGGCATGTCTCAGGAAAGATTACTGACGTGCTTTATAATGCTATTGTATATCGAAATGATAATGGCGAAGTTCAAGGTATATTGGCCTCAGCTCGTGACATTACTGAACGAAGAAGGGTTCAATCTATTCTTGCCAAATCTGAAATGAAGTTTCGCACACTGTACACTTCTACCAGCGAAGCCGTGATGCTTTTGGATGAGCATGGTTTTTTTGATTGTAATGACGCTGCCTTGGTTCTTTTAGGTTGCGCAACCAAAGAGAATTTTTATACCAGGCAGCCAAGTGACTTTTCTCCCCTTAAGCAACCCTGTGGTAGGGATTCATTGACTTATTATAAAGAAATGAACGCTATAGCCTTTGATCTGGGAAGCTATAGTTTTGAATGGTTACTTCAGCGCGCTGATAACGGTAAAACTTTTCCGGCTGATATTGTTCTCAGTGCTATGGAACTGGATGGAAAATCCGTTCTTCTGGCAACAGTACGCGATATTACAGACCGTAAACAATATGAAGAAAAAATAGTCCAATTGGCAGAGGCCAAGGATCAGCTATTACAATCGGATAAAATGGCCACAGTTGGCCAATTAGCGGCTGGAGTTGCTCATGAATTAAATAATCCTATTGCGTTCGTCCATTCCAACCTGGGGTCTTTGGAGAACTATATTACTGATATTTTGAAAATAACGACTGCTTATCAAACCTTGGTTCATAATAATGATCTAAGTAACATTATTGGCTTAAAGGCAGAAGAAAACTTTGATTATTTGAGCTCTGATATTTTTGAACTGATAGCTGAATCAAAAGACGGTCTCTTAAGAATGAAAAACATCGTTGCTGATTTGAAAAATTTTTCTCGCGTTGGTGAGTTGGAATGGCAATCAGTAGATTTACACAAAGGGCTTGATTCAACACTAAATATTGTATGGCACGAACTTAAATATAAATGCACGGTAATCAAAGACTACAGTGACAAACTTCCTGAAGTTCGCTGTATTGCTTCACAGCTTAATCAAGTTTTTATGAATTTGCTAGTCAACGCTGGACAGGCAATTGAAGAAAACGGAACAATCACGATTACGACTCGACTATGTCCAAATGACAATGCTTCGATACAAATTTTGATAAGTGACACTGGCAAGGGGATATTGCCGGACAATCTTAAACGTATTTTTGATCCGTTTTTTACAACAAAACCGGTAGGGAAAGGTACAGGCCTTGGTCTTTCTATTGTTTGGGGTATTATTGCAAAACATCACGGTACTATTGAAGTGAACAGTACTGTTGGCGTTGGCTCAAATTTCACGATTACGTTGCCAATTGATCAGCATGATGTCTAGATACGACATTATCTTAAGCGAAAAGCAGAATATGAAATGACTCAGATTATTCGAAGATCTTGATAAGTAATTATCTAATTTACAGTCGTGAGTCGTGAACTGCACGCTGAATAAAAGCTAACCCACTCAATTTTTTAGCGAATTTGGCGAGTTGCTGACGGTCAATTCCAGCCCGACGGTCACTCCCAATCAACGACTGCCATAAGTGCTATTGCTGTAATTCAGAGACCGACATTGATCATAGCCAACAACTTAAGTCCTCATTCAGTATCACCCTCTACAAAAAAGAATTTAGATGCTCAGCACAGTATAAAGTCTACTCTGTTAGAACTCTTCCCATTCATCATTGGACGATTGATGAATGAATTTTGGAGTGGCTGCCGGCCTATTTATAATCGCTCCCGCTCTAGGCAGAGCTGAATCTTTTTGTGGTGATGCTAAATGAAAAGAATCTATAGACTTAGTTTTAGGTATATCACTACGCACATTATTGGAGTGTTCATCCACCTTGAATTGCGACATTGTCCCAGATAGCTTCTGAGCTTGCTCTTCCAATGATTCTGCAGCGGCAGCCGCTTGCTCGACCAGTGCGGCATTTTGCTGAGTCACATCATCCATCTGACCTATAGCTTGATTGACTTGCTGGATACCAGCCGTTTGCTCCGTTGATGCAGCACTAATTTCAGACATCATGACGGTCACACCACTTATGGAATTGACAATCTCTGTCATCGTTTGACCTGCTTTTGTGACCAATTTACTGCCTTCAGAAACTTTTACAACTGAATCATCAATCAGATGTTTAATTTCTCCGGCGGCTGTAGCTGCACGTTGCGCAAGATTTCTCACTTCTACTGCCACTACGGCAAAGCCTCGACCTTGTTCTCCGGCTCGCGCGGCTTCAACTGCGGCGTTAAGGGCAAGGATGTTGGTTTGAAACGCGATGTCATCAATAACCGAAATAATGTCGCCGATTTTGCGTGAAGAAGTATTAATGTCATCCATTGTCAGAACGACTTGACCGACCACTTCGACGCCTTTCTCCGCTATATTCGAAGCGTCAACGGCAAGTTGATTGGCTTGTTTGGCATTTGTGGCATTATGCTGGACCGTTGAGGTTAACTCTTCTACACTGGCAGCAGTTTCTTCAAGGCTTGCTCCTTGCTGTTCAGTACGATGTGATAAATCATTATTACCCGAAGCAATTTCTTTTGCGCAGGTATTAATATTGTCAGTAACTTCCTTTATTTCGCCGATCAGATTCCGCAAGTTGATTACGGTCGCATTGGCGCAGTCTTTAAGTTCACCATAAGTGCCAGCGTAGTCCTTGCTAATATTTTTAGTCAGATCGCCGGTAGACAAAGCATTCAGAACTCTGACCAAGTCAGCCAAGCTGGTGGCATTAGTTGCTAATAATCTATTAATGCTTTGTGCTAATAACAAGGAAAAACCTTGTTTACCTTTTTCAGTAATTTGATGACTAAAATCACCTGTAACAGCTAAATTCACAACGTTGGTAACATCTTGTTCAATACTTACTTCAGCGGTTCGATCTAACCATTCGACAACGGTACCGAGCTTTTGTCCTTCGTCATTTACAATCGGATTGGCAACTAAATAAAAAGTACGTCCGGCAACATTGATTTCAGATTTAAAAGTCTTATTGAGTAGTGCCAATAAATCTTTTTGATGAGCCGGATTTTTATGAAAAATATCAATATTCGAACCCATTAGTTTATTGACATCAAAGTGAAGAATTGATTTTTTAATATCCGCTTCTGCAACTTGCATCATATTAAGTATAGCTGGATTCATGTAAATGATATTGCGTTCAACATCAGCCACCATTACATTGACACTGATATTGTCCAGAGCCATTTTTAGCCGGGTATTTTCTTCATTTGCTTTAAGCTGTTCGGTCACGCGCACCCGTAATTGTTGCTGCATGTGTTTCATCTCAAATAACAGACTGCTGTCGTCTTTTGGAGTCACATCAATATCCAGCGATAAATTGCCAGTGGCAATGTCTTTGGCTATATCTTTGGCGATGCTTGGATCTGTGCCCAAGGTAATGACCAGATAGCGTGTTAGGTAAACGGCTATGCCCAGCCCTAAAATAATGCCGGCTAAAGAAACAGCCAGCATGATCTTAGTTGCTTTCTGGGTAGCTTCATTGATCGCGTGAGCGTTATTTTTTGCATCGTTCACCGCCTGATTTTTAATTCTGTTCAGTTGGCTGCGCAGGTTTTTGGCCAATTTATTAAAGTCTTTTATGACTCGATTGCCGGCTTCGGCGCTTTCGCCAGCATAAACCGTGGTCATACGCTGGCCTTCGTTGTAATACCAGTCAAAGCCAGTTTCAAGGGCGGCTAATTCTTTCAGTTTTGCTGCGGCAGAGCTAGCGTTACTCAATGTCGTAGCGTCATTTTTACCTGCTGGTGTTAAGATATTTTCTTCATCAAGTGCCTTGCGAAGTTGGGCCAAGGACTGCTTGAAGTCTTCGGCCGCTCTTTTGGCATCCTGAAAGTTTTCAGGATCTTGGCTTATCGAAGCCTGAGTATAAAATTGCTGCACCTGTACGGTGTATGTCCCCATGCGCTCTGCCAGTAACGCATTGGGCAAAAGATTTTCATCGACTTTAGCCACGTCATGCTGAGTCCTGGTAAAGTTGACCAAAGCGACCGCAACGATGACTATCATGAAACTGATAACCGATAAAAATCCAAGAAATATGCGTGCTTTAAAACTGATTTGTTTAAACATGTTAAGCATTACTAAAAATGATTTGATGACCATAGTTTACAATGTGCAAGCAATTGATTACAAAATATAATAACTGGTGATCACTGTTTGTAAGACAGGCAGAACCTGTAAAGCAGTATCAAACGATCGTTTCCAGGCCTTTACTGTTGCATGGTATTGGTAAATAAACCCGTCATGCCGCCCAAAAAACACTCATCAGCACACACGCGAGAGCCGCTTATGTGCAAAGCCTATGAGCGAGTTTGTGTATTTTTTGATGAACTAAAAGCCATTGCGCCGCAGTTAACCCCACTTCAAGGCTGGTATTGTATTTTAAGCGAGTTGATGAAAAAATATTTGCTAAGCAATAGTTAGTAAAAAAATCGATCAATACAGTCTGATTCGCTTTCCAAACTCAATCCAGCGATATTATTTTCGAATGTCGCACTTTTGGTTTCTGAGGACAGTGTGTATTGGTATTGGTTTTAAAATAATATTCAAGGTGATAACGCTGGTAACTGACTTTGCAGTTCGAAGATTATTGAAATGCCCCTAAGCTACATTTTGCGTGGGTTAGTCATCATCTTTTTCACTGTTGCGTTTTCCATCCCCATTAC
>CAIKYI010000111.1 GCA_903831545.1 uncultured Methylobacter sp.
CTCTTGTAAATCAACACTGTTATCAGCATGTGAACCACCGTTGATGATGTTCATCATCGGTACTGGCATAATGAACTTACCGCTGGTGTTCAAATGACGGTATAAAGGCACGCCCGCTTCTTTAGCTGCCGCTTGAGCTGCTGCCAAAGATACCGCTAAAATAGCGTTAGCGCCTAATCGGCCTTTATTTTCAGTGCCATCCAGAGCGATCATTTTGTTGTCAATGCCAGCTTGATCGGCAACGTCCATACCGATAATCGCAGCGCGAATTTCGGTGTTTACATTGTTAACTGCGGTTAAAACGCCTTTACCCAAATAACGGGCTTTGTCGTTATCACGTAACTCTATCGCTTCGCGCTCACCAGTTGAGGCACCGGAGGGCACCATGGCGCTGCCAATTACACCGGACGCCAAATTCACGTCCGCTTCCAGAGTCGGGTTGCCGCGTGAATCTAAAATTTCTCTAGCTTTAATATCAACGATTTGAGTCATGTTGTTTTTCTCTACAGGTTAAAAAAAAGGGAAACTACTAATTACAGATCACTAAATAACATCGTTAAATCAATCGATAAGTCGGAAAATAAATAAGAGGTTGCGACATCATCACCGGCATAACTGTTATGCAATTGATAGTGTCCTGTTTCTTCATTTAATACAAACTGATAAATAACTTCTTCGTAAGGATAAATTAACCAATATTCGGTTACGCCACTTTCGGCATAAAGTGCATGTTTGTCTTTAATATCTTTTTTGGCTGTGCCTTTGGATAATATCTCAATAATCCAATCAGGCGCACCGTTACAACCTTGCTCATCCAATTTATTATTATCACAGATAACACAAATATCAGGTTGTACGACCGTGGTAATGTCTTTACTGGCCACTAAAGATTTATTTCGATCATACAAGCGCACATCAAAGGGCGCTGAAAAAGCGCTACAGTCTTTATGATTAAAATAATTAAATAACAATCCACTCAACTGCCAGGAAATACGTTGATGTTTTACATTTGGCGCCGGAGACATAAATTGAATCCTGCCTTTAATCAATTCTACCGCCTCATTTAATCGCCAGGTCAGATAATCCGCATAGCTATAGCTCGCGGTTAAATCTAGTTGCGATAATTGAGTGATATTGGTCATAAAGTTACAGGGTTGTCTCGATAAACGCTTGCTGTTTTACGGCATTATCGATAATTACCAAGGTTTCCAATAATTCGCGCATTCTGTGTAAAGGCCAGGAATTTGGACCGTCGCTTTTTGCTTCCGCAGGATTGGGATGGGTTTCCATAAATAGGCCGGCAATACCTACCGCAACAGCGGCTCTTGCCAACACAGGAACAAATTCACGTTGACCGCCTGAAACCGTACCTTGTCCACCGGGCAATTGCACCGAATGAGTCGCATCAAACACCACTGGACAATCGGTATCACGCATAACTGCCAGTGAACGCATATCCGACACCAGATTGTTATAGCCAAAGGACACGCCACGTTCACAGACCATAATCTGCTGATTGCCGGTTGCCTTGGCCTTGTTGGCAACATGCACCATATCCCAGGGCGCCAAAAATTGGCCTTTTTTAATGTTAACCGGAATGCCCTGTGAGGCAACTTGCTGGATAAAATTAGTTTGCCTGCATAAAAACGCAGGCGTTTGCATAACGTCAACAACAGCTGCTACTTCAGCAAGAGGTGTGTCTTCATGCACATCCGTCAAAACTGGCACTCCGATTTGTTGCTTCACTTTTTCCAGTATTTTAAGTCCCTGTTCGACACCGGGACCGCGATAACTTTCGTGTGACGAACGGTTCGCTTTATCGAAAGAGGATTTGTAGATAAAGGGGATGTTTAGTGCTGTTGTTAATTCTTTAAGGTAACCGGCTGTATCCAAGGCCATTTGTTCGCTTTCAATAACACAGGGACCTGCTATCAAAAAAAACGGTTGATCCAGTCCTGCTTCAAAACCACATAGTTTCATAATACCTCACTCATTCCCAAGTTATTGATTGTAAATACAATTTATTTTTCGGCAATCGCTCCTGCATTGCTCTACTGCTTGCATCCCTGCAATCGATGTTCAACAGCCGCGTTTACAAAACCGGAAAACAACGGATGGCCTTTTCTGGGTGTTGAGGTGAATTCAGGGTGGAATTGACAAGCCAGAAACCAGGGGTGACCAAGTATTTCTATCACTTCAACCAACCGGCCATCAATAGATTTACCGGAAAAACGCATACCCGCCTGCTCCAGTTTTTCCAGATATTGACTGTTAAATTCATATCGATGACGATGTCTTTCGGTAATAACGTCTTTCTGATAAAGCTTGAATGCCAACGAATCTGATTGTAAGCGGCATTGCTGACCGCCCAGGCGCATCGAACCGCCCAGATCGGATTCTTCACTGCGCACTTCAAGTTGGCCATCCTCGGCCATCCATTCAGTAATCAAACCAATCACCGGATGTGGCGATTTAGGCAAAAATTCGGTGCTATGCGCGCCTTCCAAACCTGCCATATCACGGGCAAATTCAATAACAGCAACCTGCATACCCAGACAAATACCCAGATAAGGAATTTTGTTTTCCCGTGCATATTTGACCGTGGCAATTTTTCCTTCCACGCCCCGTTCGACAAAACCGCCCGGCACCAGAATGTCATCCAGGCCTTTTAGTCGTCCAACGCCTTCATCTTCTATCATTTCAGAATCTATATAAACGATATTGACCTTGGTACGGGTACGTATTCCGGCATGAATTAAAGCTTCATTCAACGATTTATAAGCATCGGAATGATCTACATATTTACCGACAATAGC